>JAEUKT010000001.1:300000-418516 GCA_016794125.1 Alphaproteobacteria bacterium
CGATATGGTCGGGCGTCAGGTCGCGTTCAAGGTGGAATTTGTCGCCCAGCGCGAAATGCAGCGGGATCGGCTGCTCGCTCACGCCGACAATCAATTCCGCCTGCGGGTGGTTGGTCAGCAGCAGCGTGAATTGCTCAAGGTAGTAATTGCGGTACAAATCGGGCCGCGTCAGCGTCGTGGAATACGTGCCGGGATGCGAGATAAAGCCGTAGGACAAACGGTTATCGACCGACGGCCCCTTGGTCGTGCTGATCATCACATAGGGGTAATTCGCGCGGACGCGGCTTTCCATTTCCTGCCCCTGCGCATACTGGTCGAATGCGTGGCGCAGGTAATTGACGTTGGCCTGGTAGATTTCATTGACCCAGTTCAGCGCCTTTTCAGGATCGCGGAAGCCCTTGGTCGTCATCAGGCCGTCGCGGATGGGAGATGGTCCTTTAATTCCGGTGAGCAATTTCGTCTAACCCCGTTAATCCAGCGGCATAGTCTTCGGCCACGAACGGCCGCAGATCATCCATGCCCTCCCCTATACCTATAGCATGAACTGGTAAACCAAACCTTTCAACAAGCGACACCAGCACCCCGCCCTTGGCCGTTCCGTCCAGTTTCGTGACGATCAGCCCAGTTATGTTAACCATCTGCTTGAATTGCTCCAGCTGGCTATGGGCGTTCTGGCCGACAGTCGCGTCCAGCACCAGCAGCGTCGCATGGGGCGCGTCGGGGTTTTTCTTCTGGATGATGCGCATGATCTTGGCGAGTTCTTCCATCAGGTTGGTCTTGTTCTGCAAGCGGCCTGCGGTGTCGATCATCAGTACATCGACGTCTTCGGCCATCGCGCGGTCCATCGCTTCGAACACCAGCGCGGCGGCATCCGCGCCCTCTTCCTTCGATACGATGGGCGCCTTGATACGGTCGGCCCAGACTTTCAGCTGCTCGACAGCGGCGGCGCGGAAGGTGTCGCCCGCCGCCAGCATCACCTTGCGGCCTTCGTTTTTAAACTGCGCGCCCAGTTTGCCGATGGTGGTCGTCTTGCCCGTGCCGTTCACGCCGACAACGAGGATGACATAGGGTTTTGCGTATTTGTCGAACAGGTTCTTTTCGGCGGGTGCCAGAATCTTTTCAATCTCCTCGCTCAGCGCCTTGCGGATTTCTTCGGGGCTGACTTCCTTGCCGAAGCGTTCCTTGGAAATGCCCGCCACCAGTTTCGCGGCAGTCGCGGGGCCAAGATCGGCGGAGATCAGCAATTCCTCCAGCTCCTCCAGCGTCTGCGCATCCAGCTTCTTGGTCGTGAAAATTTCCGTCACGCCTTTAGTGATTTTTTCCGACGATTGCGACAGCTGTTCCTTCAGCCGCGTGAACCAGCCCTTCTTGGAACGCTCCGCATCCATCGGCTTCGCGACGGTCGTGTCTTTTTTCTTGAGGAACCAGATCATGCTTTTACTCTTGTCAACAGAAGTGGAGGATAGATTCACTGCAGGACTTTGTCACGCCCTAACACCTAGGCGCGCTATTTCCCGTCTATGAACTTAGGTTCTTCCAGCATTTTAAGGTCTTTGGGATCAATTTTTTGAAGCTTCTTACTGATACCAAAGTCGGGGTCACGGGAAGGATACACGCATTGGCAGCTCGTAAAGATTAAAACAAAAATCGCTACAGCGACAAAGATGAACGCCCAGCTCGATGGATTTCTTAAACGAAGCTTGAATTCTTTTTTGGCCACCTTACAACTAAGACGAACAATACCAACCCAGATTGCAACACCTACAGACGACATGAGGATATTAGAACCCCACCATTCAATGAGCGCCCAAAGATATTTGCTATCCACAGATCATTCTTTCGAGAAAAAATTTTATACTACGTCGCCCAGCAGCACGCCATCTTGGATTGAATTCAGCTTCACCTTCAGCAACGTCCCCGCTTTGACATCGGTGTCAAACGCGACTTCGCTGAAATATTCCGTGCGGCCTTTATTACCCTTTTCGGCCAGCACAGGCAAGGTTTTGCCGATCAGCGTGGCGAGGTGTTTATCGACCTGCACGGCCCCCGCTTCGCGCAGGATTTTCGCGCGGGCCTTGCGGATATCGCCCGGCACCTGCGGCATGCGTGCGGCGGGCGTGCCGGGGCGCGGGCTGTAGGGGAAGACGTGCAGGAAGGTCAGGTCGCATTCTGTGACCGCCTTCAGCGTATTGTCAAACATCTCGTCCGTTTCGGTCGGGAACCCCGCGATGATATCCGCGCCAAAGACAATGTCAGGACGCAACGAACGCGCCTTGTCGCAAATCTCCATCAAATGATGACGCAGGTGGCGGCGCTTCATGCGTTTCAGCACCATGTCGTCGCCCGCCTGCATCGAGATATGCAAGTGCGGCATAAAACGCGGTTCATCGGCGATGATCTGCCACAGGTCGTCATCAATCTCAACCGGATCAAGCGAGGACAGGCGCAGGCGCGGCAGTTCCGGCACGAGCGCAAGCAAGCGGCGGATCATTTGCCCCAAACGCGGCTGGCCGGGCAAGTCGGGGCCGTAGGATGTAATATCAACGCCCGTCAAAACAACTTCATGATATCCGCCCGCGACGAGTTTTTTCACCTGCTCGACAATCTCGCCCATCGGCACGGAACGCGAATTGCCGCGACCGAAAGGGATGATGCAGAAAGTGCAGCGGTGGTCGCAGCCATTCTGCACCTGCACGAAGGCACGCGCATGAGATTCAAAACCCGAAATCATATGGCGCGCGGTTTCCTTGACCGACATGATGTCGTTCACCACCACGCGCTCGGTTGCCGGCTGCGCCCAGGTTTCGGCTTTCAGCTTCAGGTCGTTGCCGATCACTTGGTTCACTTCCGGCATATCGGCATAGGATTTCGGGTTCACCTGCGCGCCGCAGCCCGTCACGATGATTTTCGCATCCGGGTTTTCGCGCCGCGCGCGGCGGATCGCCTGCCGCGCCTGACGTTCGGCTTCGGATGTCACGGCGCAGGTGTTGACGATGATCGCGTCGTTCAGCCCCGCCTTGGCCGCGTGTTCCTTCATGACTTCGGATTCATATATATTCAGGCGGCAGCCGAATGTGACCACGCGCGGACCATTCCCCGCCTGACGCGCCAGCTGCGTCTCGGCATCGGGCAGTTCGATCACCTGCTCTTTATGGTCAATACTGTCATGCGGTGTCATAGCTCGACTTCACCCCGATACACTTCCGCAACCGCGCCGGTCATGATGACGTGGTTGTCGCTTTCGCGCCATTCAATATCCAGATTACCGCCGTCCAGCACAACTGTTACCTTGCGATCGGTCAGGCCTTTGCGGACGCCCGCCACGGCAACCGCGCAGGCACCGGTGCCGCAGGCGCGGGTGATGCCCGCCCCGCGTTCCCAGACGCGCATCCGGATTTTGGAGCGGCTGAGGACGTTGGCGACCTCGACATTTGTTTTTTCCGGAAAAATCGGATCTTCCTCCACGCGTGGTCCCATTTTCTCCAGCGGGAAATCATCGACGTTTTTCTGCATGAAAAACACCGCATGCGGGTTGCCGACATTCACGGCGACCGCGCGATCCAGCAAACTCTCTTCCACCGGCACGGAAATGGTATCTTCCTCGCGCTTTAGGGGTATCTGCTGCCATCCAAGGTTAACATTGCCCATATCGACCGAGACGGCATCGCCCATCATGACAGCTTCCAGCTTCGCGGCCTTGGTTTCCAGCGTCACTTTTTGCTTTTTTGTTTCATCAATCAACAGCTTGCCGATGCATCTTGTGGCGTTGCCACAGGCGCCGACTTCCGTGCCGTCGTTGTTGTAGATACGCAGGAACGCATCCGTGCCGGGGCTGCGCGGCGGGTCGATAATCACCATCTGGTCGAACCCGATTCCGGTGCGGCGGTCGCCGATTTTAATGATGGTTTCCGGCAGGATAGACAGCGCAGCCGATCTTCCGTCGAAGATCGCGAAGTCATTGCCGAGGCCGTGCATTTTGACGAATTTATTTTTCATAGCAGTGATATATTCCATTTTCGTTTCTTATACAAGATTTTAAGCCTCTTTGCTCACCTAAAACCTTGAAAATAATCCCATTTAACTGCACATAACGCCGGAAGCAATATTGCATTTCTCTCGATTAAGAGCATATAATCTCCGCAGATTCTTACATATAAAAAGAAACGACCGAATGCGAAGGAACACCTATGTCCAATAAAGTAATCACTTTTCTGGTGGTGCTGTTTGCCGTTACGGGCCTCATCATCTACGTTGCGAAAACGACATCAGTTGTAAAAACCGACGCCCCGCAGGCGCAAGAAGCGGCTGTCACCCCCGCACCCGCCAGCGACAAACCCGCAGAAACGCCCGCCGCAAGTGCGGAACCGGCAAAGACCGAAACCGCCAAAACCGAAGAAACCGAACACAGCGCCGACAACGTCCTGACCGACGACGCCCCGCTGTCGGGCGACCATGAAGCGGTCGAAGCGGCAAAGGCCGAAGATACGGCGGAGAAAAAAGCTCCCGCATCCCTCACCCCTGAGTCCTTCCCCGCCCTGCCCGCCACCCCCGCGACAGGCGGCAGCACCGTGACCGGTTCGGAAGGCGGCAGCAGCCTGCTCGCCCCGTCCGCCGCGATGGACATTGATATGGATAACGCCCTCGCCGAACGCTCGCTGGGCGATGTCGATGCACCCGTAACCGTCATTGAATATGCGTCGATGACCTGCCCCCATTGCGCGCGTTTCCACAACGATATCCTGCCCGTGGTCAAGCAGCGCCTGATCGACACCGGCAAACTGCGCCTGATCTTCCGCGACTACCCGCTCGACACCCATGCGCTGAAGGCGGCGATGATGGCGCGCTGCACCGACCGTTCGCGCTATTTCCAGCTGGTGGAGGTGATCTTCAAGCAGCAAAGCAACTGGATCAAGGGAACCGACCCGCTGGTCGGCCTGAAACAGCTGGGCGCGCTGGCCGGCATGGAACCCGCCTTTATCGACACTTGCGTTGCCAACCCGCAGCTGCAGCAGTTCCTGCTGTCCGGCATGCAGGAAGGCCAGCAGAAATACAAGATCAAGGCGACCCCGACTTTCGTCTTCAATAACGGCGCCGAACAGATGGAAGGCGACAAAAACCCCGAGGATTTCGATGCGATCGTCGAAAAACTCCTCAAAAAGAAGGGTAACTAATCCAGATGGTACAGTTCAAGAAACTCCGCCTCACCGGCTTTAAATCCTTCGTCGAAACGACCGAATTCGATATCGGCGCAGGCCTGACCGGCATCGTCGGCCCCAACGGCTGCGGCAAGTCGAACATCATGGAAGCGCTCCGCTGGGCGATGGGCGAAAACTCGCCCAAACGCATGCGCTCCACCGGCATGGAAGATGTCATCTTCAACGGCACCGAAGGCCGCCCGCCCCGCAACACAGCGGAAGTGACCCTGTACCTCGACAACCGCGACCGCACCGCGCCCGCGGAAATCAACGACAGCGACGAACTCGAAGTCTCGCGCAAGATCGAGCGCGATGTGGGTTCCACCTACAAGGTCAACGGCAAGGTCGTGCGCATGCGCGACGTGCAGCTGCTGTTCGCCGACAGCTCCATCGGTTCGCACTCCCCCGCGCTGGTGTCGCAGGGCCGCGTCGCCGACATGATCAACGCGAAACCCACCCAGCGCCGCATGGTGCTGGAGGAAGCCGCCGGCATTTCCGGGCTGCACGCCCGCCGCCACGAAGCGGAACTGAAACTGAAGGCCGCCGAAACCAACCTGCTCCGCGTCGAAGACGTGCTGGGCGCGATGAACGTGCAGCTGGAAGGCCTGAAGAAACAGGCGCGCCAGGCGTCGCGTTACCGCAACCTGTCCGGACACATCCAGCAGGCCGAAGGCTCGCTGCTGTTCCTGAAATTTAACGAAAGCCAGACCGCCGTGACGGCCGCGCTGGCCGCGTTCGAGGAAGCGGAAAACCAGGTGCGCGACCGCATGCTGGTCGTGACCGAACTGACCACGAAACAGACCGAAGCCGCCGCATCCCTGCCGCAACTGCGCCAGAGCGAAGCGGAAGCCGCAGCCGCGCTGCAACGCCTGAAACTCGCTTATGGCGGGCTGGAAAGCGAAGAACGCCAGGTGCAGGAAGAACGCACGAAATCGGAAAGCCTGATCGCGCAGTTCAGCGCCGATGTCGCGCATGAAAACCTGCAAAGCGCCGAAGCGACCGAAACCGTCGCACGCCTGACCGAAGAAAACGCGAAACTGGAATCCGAAGCGGAAAACCAGTCCGGCCGCGAAGAAACCGCGCGCATCGCGAAGGAAGAAGCGCAAGCCACGGTCGAAAAGATCGAAAACGAACTGACCGTCCTGACCGAAGAAGTCGCATCGCAAGATGCACAACGTCATTCTGTCGAACGCCAGATCAACGATCTGGAACGCCGCCTGACGCAGCTGCAACAGCGCAAAGAGCAGCTGGAAAAGATGCATAACGACCTGATCGCCGCGACCCCTGCGCGCGCCGAAATGGACGATATCCAGCTGCAGATCATCACGGCGGAGCAGACCTATGCTTCCGCGACCACCGCGCTCGATACCGCTGAATCCGAACGCGCCGCAGCCGATGCGCGCGCACAGGAAACCAACGAAGCCCTGCAAACCGTGCAGCGCCTGTTCTCCCAACTGACGGCGGAGGCCGAAGCCCTGCGCCGCATCCTGCGCAACCAGCAGGAAGGCTTCCAGCCGGTCATCGACCTGCTGAATGTCGATGCGGGTCTGGAGAAAGCGCTTGCCGTTGCGCTGGGCGACGACCTGCAGGCAGCGCTTGACGGCGACGCGCCCATCTTCTGGCGCGAACTGCCCGAATACGCGACCGTTCCCGCACTGCCCGGCACAGCAAAACCGCTGACGCAATATGTGCGCGGCCCGCATGCGCTGTCGCGCATCCTGTCGCAGATCGGCATCGTCGATACCGCCGAAGAAGCAGAAGGCCTGATGGCCGACCTGCAACCCGGCCAATGCCTTGTCACGCTCGACGGCGGTGCATGGCGCTGGGACGGCCTGACCGTTTCGGCCGATGCCGAAAACGCGGCCGCTATCCGCCTTGAACAGAAAAACCGCCTTGCCGACCTCGATGCGCAAATCCTGACCGTGCAGGTGCAGGTCGATGACGCGCGCGCCGCAGCCGATGCCGCGAAACAGGCACGCCATGCGGCCGCCGATGCCGTTGGTGCCGCCCGCCAGCATTCGCGCCAGTCGGAAGAACAGCTGAACGGCCTGCGTCGCCGCCACTCTGTGCTGACCAACCAGCTGTCCGAAGTGACGGCGAAACTGGCCGGCCTTGCAAGCTCCATCGAAAACGCCGCGCAGGAAATCGACGTTGTTTCCACGCAAGCGACGGAAGCACGCGAAGCCCACGCCGCCCTGCCCGACACGGCAGAGGCACGCGAACGCGTCGCGTCGCTGAAAGTGACGCTGGGTGAGAACCGCCAGATGCTCGCCGACAGCCAGGCCGCGCATTCGGAAATCCGCCGCGAAGGTGAAAACCGCAGCCGCCGCATTTCCCAAATTGCGAACGACATCACCAGCTGGAACGGCCGCATCGAACGCGTCGCCCTTCGCCTGCTGGAGCTGGAAGACCGCATCGCGCAGGCGCAGGAAGTGCTCGACCGCCTGGCCGAACGCCCCGCGCAGATCGAAGCGGAAAAACAGAGCCTGATGTCGCATATCGCTGAAGCCGAAGCGAAGCGTCAGGAAGCGGCAGACATCCTGATTTCGTCGGAAACCAACGCCAACGACCTCTCCCGCGAACTCCGCGCGGTTGAATCGGCGCTGTCAGACGCGAAGGAAGCCCGCGCGATGGCGCAGGCGAGCGTCAACACCACCCAGCACACCGCGACCGGCATCGAAGCGACCATCTTCGAAAAATTCAACTGCACGCCGGAAGAACTGGTTGCCAAGCTGGAACTCGTCGTCGCCGATCTCGGCGAAATCGGCAGCTGGCAAGGCAAGCTGGAACGCCTGTTGCGCGAACGCGACAACATGGGCCCCGTCAACCTGCGCGCCGAAGTGGAATCGCAGGAAATTTCCGACAAGATGGGCGGCATGTCGGCAGAGCGCGACGACCTTGTCGCGGCCATCGAAAAGCTGCGCGAAGGCATCAACGGCCTGAACAAGGAGGCGCGCACGCGCCTGCTGGCGGCATTCGATGTCGTCAACGGCCACTTCCAGAAGCTGTTCACCCGCCTGTTCAACGGCGGCGCGGCTTACCTGAAGCTGGTCGAGGCGGATGACCCCCTTGAATCCGGCCTTGAAATCTATGCGCAGCCCCCGGGCAAGAAAAACGCGATCCTGTCGCTGCTGTCGGGCGGCGAGCAGACGCTGACATCCATCGCGCTGATCTTCGCGATGTTCCTCACCAACCCCGCACCCATCTGCGTGCTGGACGAGGTTGACGCTCCGCTGGACGAAAGCAACGTCGATCGTTACTGCACGCTGCTGGAAGACCTGGTGAAGGAATGCGCGACCCGCTTTGTCGTCATCACCCACCATCGCATGACCATGGCCCGCATGGACCGCCTCTACGGCGTCACCATGTCGGAACGCGGCGTGTCGCAGCTGGTATCGGTCGACCTGAAGCAGCACGAACTGGCGCTGGGCGAAGCGGCCTAATAAGCCAGCCCGCGAATATAAAAACGCCGCAGGAAAAAAATCCTGCGGCGTTTTTGCATCTGCCGTCTCTCCCGCACACGGAGCAAGATGTTTGATTCTTCACCATTCCTGTGTGAATCCGCGTTTTTGCCTGTCACAAACGTAACATTCGCGTTATCGCGCCTGCGATTTTGAAAAAATTTTATCGCACGCAAGCGTTTCATTTTACGCGGCAAAAACCTGTCACAAACGCGTTGTAACAATAAATTACGTTGAATCCTGAGGTCAAAGTTGAGAGAATTTAATCAGGCTCAAGAAGTGCGAGCGGGATGTTCACCCTTCGGAAACGCCGCAAAAAGCTGCCGTGATGGCGGCTTTTTTCATGCGCGAAAAACGGGCGGCGGTCTTGCGGGATGCAAAAACGCCGATCCGGTCGATGCCAGATAGTTGTAAAATGCCCTGCATACCATTGTTAAATAAAGGTTTTTATAAATAATGGAATAGTAATCATTTATCAGTAATATTATTAGTAAGTGCAAAAGGTAAACGGGTGTCGAAGTTCTATTCCAGTTTTAAGATGCTAGCTGTCGCGGGATTGCTCTGCGGCGTGCTGAACGCATCCCACGCCGATACGCCGCTGCTGCAACAGGCATCCGCCAGCCGCGACAACAGCTGCGAAATCACCGGCACCGTCAATTACCTGAAACTTGTCGAAAAATCACCCTATGCCGACGGCACGCCGACGCAGATGACGGTCAGCGAAACGCATATTTCCGTGACCATCGCCGCCCGCCGCCCGCACGCCAAGGACGCGCCCAGCGACAGCCACTGCTACAAATCGGTCGAGGCAAACGAGCGTCAGGTTTACAAGCTGTGCTCCAGCACGCGCCCCGAAAAAGGTGATCGCATCATGGCGACCGAAGGTGGATCGCCGGGATCGTCCAATATCACGCGCTGCCTGTTCGACGTGATCGCCCTGCCCGGCAAAAAAGAAAAATCCAAAGAGCCGTTGTAATTAAAATGGCCGGATTTCTTGTCGCCGCATTGTATAAATTCGCGCCGCTTTCCGATTTGAAGGCGCTGAAGGAACACCTGCAAAAAATTTGCGACGACAATAACGTCTGCGGCACGCTGCTGATCGCGCAGGAAGGCATCAACGGCACGATCGCGGGCAGCCGCACCGGCATCGACAAGGTCCTGCGCGCCATCCGCAAGGTCAAGGGGCTGGCGGACCTGGAGCACAAGGAATCCGGCGCGTCCGAACAGCCGTTCCACCGCATGAAGGTGCGCATCAAGAAAGAAATCGTGACGATGGGCGTGGCAGGCGTCGATCCCAACAAGGCCGTGGGCGAATACCTGTCGCCCGCCGAATGGGACAAGGTCATCAGCGACCCCGATACCGTTGTGATCGACACGCGCAACGATTACGAAGTGCGCATCGGCACGTTTAAAAATGCCATCAATCCCGACACCGAAAGCTTTGCGGAGTTTCCGGACTATGTGCAAAAAACGCTGGATCCGAAGAAAAACAAGTCAGTCGCCATGTTCTGCACCGGCGGCATCCGCTGTGAAAAGGCATCGTCCTACATGAAGGCGATGGGGTTTGAAAAAGTCTATCACCTGAAGGGCGGGATATTGAAATACCTCGAGGAAACGCCCGCCGATAAAAGCCTGTGGGAAGGCGAATGTTTTGTCTTCGACCAGCGCGTATCGGTCAAGCACGGGCTTGAACAGGGCAGCTACGGTTTATGCCCGTCCTGCCGCCATCCGATCGGCGATGCCGACCGCAAGAGCAAGAAATACATCGAAGGCGTCGCCTGCCCCAACTGCCACGACAAAACCAGCGACGATAAAAAACAGCGTTCCGCCGAGCGGCACAAGCAGGTGAAACTGGCGGAGAAAAAAGGCACGCGGCATATCGGCGCGCGCTTTACGCCCGAAGAAAACTAACGCCAGCCGTCAGGTCTTTTTGCGGCACCAGAAATGGTACATATGCGTGAAAGCGTCGGGGTTTTCCTGCTCGAATTTGTGCCAGTTGTCGAGGTTGCGGCCTTCCCTGTCGTTCGGGAATTTGCGGGCGTAGGCCGCCATCAACCCGTCCGGCACGCCGAACTTGATGAATTCAAGACCAAGCGTATCCAGCGCGGCTTTGATGCCCGGAATATCGAAGCAATGTTCCTGCACATGGAACAGCAAATCGCGATACATGGAAAGGTGGTATGAATCGGGGCGGTTGCCGATATCCTGCGCCACCTGACGGTCGAGCAGCTGCGGCGTTGCGCGGCGGAACTGGCGCATGCCGGCGGCATCGGACGCAAAGCCGCTTTTTTTCACCGCATCCTGCGCGGTTTTCAAATGGCGGCGCGCGGTCTTGCTGTAAAGCGCAATGCGCATCAAGCCGTCCTGCTTCATCAGGCCGGTCAGCACGCGCCAGCCGTCGATGGGTTTTTCCATGTGGTGCAGCACGCCCGATGACGACACGTAATCGAACGACCCCTGGCTGGCGTCCAGTTTCAGGATATCGGCCTGCCTGAAGTCGATATTGCCGATGCCTTCTTCCTGTGCGCGTTTTTGAGCATAGGCCAGGCTCATGCGGCTGAGATCGACGGCAAGGACGGATGAATCGGGCAGCGCGGCCGCCAGCTGGATCGCCTCGCGCCCCGTGCCGCAGCCGGCGACGAGGATTTTGGATTTTTTGCCGCGCAAGACACCTTCGACCGATTCATCGACCAAAAGCTTGCTGTAGAATTTCCAGCGCGGATAGGGGAATTCTTCGTACTGGTCGCGCACCGCGCCCGACACGCCGCCGGAAATATCGGTCAGCGCAGTCACGCCGTCGCGCAGGCGCAGCAGTGCGGATTGTTCGGCGACCTGCAGTTTCACGACATCGGCAATCGCGCCGGATTTGTGCAGGTCGTAAATTTTCGCAGCGTTTTTCAGCGTATCGAGCGACGCATAGCAGCCAAACAGCGCGACCACCGCCGCATCCTTCGCGGCGGCTTCGTCGGTTTCAAGGCGCGCGCGCAGTTTTGCGGCCAGCGCATCTTCATCCGCCGTAGTATCGAAAATATATTCGACGTTGAAAGCATAAATGGCGAGCGCACCCGCGAGCGCCGTAAATTGCTCATGCGTGAATTTCGGCTTTTGCGAGCCCATATCCTCGGCCAGCCGCTGGCGCAGATGCGTCAGGAACGCTTCGAACACCGGATGATAGACGGTAATTTTTTTCAGGCCTTCGAGGAAAAACGGCGACAGCAGCGGGCTTAAATCTTCCGCCTTGTCGAACGGCTTGCGGTTGAAGGTGACATAACTGCCGCTGTTGGAGAATTTATAGATCTGCTTGAATTCCGGATCGCTGGTCAGCAGCGTGTACCACAGAATTTGCGCACGCGAACAATCAAGGTCCGGCGTTTCGAGGCAGGCGCGCAGCGCATCCGCGATCATGGCATTGTATTTGTGGAACCCGGCGGAACCCGCCAGTTCAAGGAAGCGCTGTTTATACGCCAGCTGCGCGGGGTTTTTGGCGATGGCCAGCACGTAATGGCCGATCGCCTGCGCAGCGTCGCCTTCGTCGAAATAAAGCTCGCCCATCAGCGCAAGCGCGGCATCGTCGTTTTCATCGAGGGTCAGCGCCTCGTCAAGGAAGGCCGCCGCCTGGTCGGTATTGCCGCGCGCGCGGAAGATCAGCGCAAGGTTGCGGTATGCGTCGCCGGTTTTGTGCGTGGCCAGCGCCTCCGACAGCATGATTTCGGCGACATCATATTTACCCTCGCGGATCAGCGCCTTGGCGCGGGCGAGCGGGTCATTTTCAGGGGCGGTTTTCTGTGCTTTTTCCATGCGCCTAGAATTCCGGTTTCACGGGTTTTTGTAAAGCTATGAATTGCGAATGAAGTATTTATGTAAATATTGTGGCGCTTGGGGGCTTTTGGCCGTCATGCTACATTTCTGAACAATAACACGAGTATTAAAATGACCCACCCCCTCCTCAAACAACTCGCCGACGATACGCAGGCGCTGCATGCCCAAGGGCTTTTCAAGACGGAACGCGTGATCGTGTCGCCGCAGCAGGCGGATATCACGGTGCAGGGCGCGAATGACGACCGGCATGTGATTAACCTGTGCGCCAATAATTACCTTGGCCTTGCCAACCATCCGCGCCTGATACAGGCGGCGCATGAGGCGCTGGACAAGCAAGGGCTGGGCATGGCATCGGTGCGATTTATCTGCGGCACGCAGAATCTGCATAAGCAGTTGGAACAGCGCATGAGCAGCTTCCTGAAAACGGAAGACACGATCCTTTACACCTCGTGCTTTGACGCGAACGGCGGATTGTTCGAAACCATTCTGGGCGAACAGGATGCGGTAATTTCGGACGAGCTGAACCATGCCAGCATCATCGACGGCATCCGGTTGTGCAAGGCGCAGCGCTTCCGGTACAAGAACAACAACATGGAAGACCTTGAAGCGCGGCTGAAGGAAGCATCCGGCGCGCGGCACCGCCTGATCGTGACGGACGGCGTGTTTTCGATGGACGGTATCATCGCCAACCTGCCTGCCATTTGCGACCTTGCCGATAAATACAACGCGCTTGTCATGGTCGATGACAGCCATGCGGTCGGGTTTACCGGCAAAAGCGGCGCGGGCACGCCGGAGCATTGGGGCGTGCAGGACCGCGTCGATATCATCACCGGCACATTCGGCAAGGCCTTGGGCGGCGCGTCGGGCGGATATACGTCGGGGCGCAAGGAAATCATCGAATGGCTGCGGCAGCGGTCGCGCCCCTACCTGTTTTCCAACACGCTTGCGCCTGCGATTGTGGCATCGAGCATCGCCGCGCTGGATTTGATTTTGGAAGACCCGTCGCGCATCCGCAAGGTGCATGAAAACGCGCTGTATTTCCGCAAGGGAATGAGCGCGCTCGGGTTTGATCTTGTACCGGGCGAACATGCGATTGTGCCGGTCATGCTGTATGACGCGGTGCTTGCGAAGAAAATGGCCGACCTGTTGCTGGAGGAAGGGCTGTATGTGATCGCCTTCGCGTTTCCGGTGGTGCCGCAAGGGCGGGCGCGCATTCGCACACAGATGTCGGCCGCGCATGACAAAAAACACCTCGACCACGCCATCGCCGCCTTTGAAAAGATCGGCAAACAACTGGGAGTGATTAAATGAGCGATATCTCGCTGCCCCCCGATGCGCCAAAGACCGCTGTAAAGAAATCCAGCAGCGGCGTGCGCACGCTGCTGATGCTGGCCGCGCTGGCAGCGCCGCTGCCGGTCGCAATTACCGCCGCCGACCTGTGGCTGCAATATGCGGATGCCGCGCAGAACGTGAAGGAAACTCCCTTCGGCCTGATCCGCCAGCTCATCAATGAAACGGGCGAACCGCAATACTGGCTGCTGCCGGTCAGCCTGCTGCCGTCGCTGGTCATGCTGCTGGTGCTGGGCCGGTCCGCCGCCACCCGCGTTTTTGCCGTGATCGCGCTGCTGTTTTTTGCGGCGGGCGAATATATGCTTGTCGGCCAGCTTGGGGAAAGTTTCATACGATGAAAGCGCTGTGCAAAAAAGAGGCGAAACCCGGCATCTGGATGATCCACGACGCCCCCGTGCCCGAAATCGGCCCGAACGACGTGCTGATCAAAATCCGCAAAACCTCCATCTGCGGCACCGACATTCATATTTATAAATGGGATGAATGGTCGCAGAAAACCGTGCCCGTGCCGCTGATCACGGGGCATGAATGGATGGGCGAAGTCGTCAAAATCGGCTCGGAGGTCAAGAACCTCGATATCGGCCAGCGCGTATCGGGCGAAGGCCACCTTACCTGCGGCACCTGCCGCAACTGCCGCGCGGGCAAGCAGCATCTTTGCACCTATACCAAGGGCGTGGGCGTGACCGTGCAGGGCGCTTATGCGGAATATTTCAAGCTGCCCGCCACCAACATCTTCAAGCTGTCCGACGATATTTCGGACGATATCGCCGCGTTCTTCGATCCGCTCGGAAATGCTGTGCATACCGCGCTGTCCTTCGACCTGGTCGGCGAGGACGTTTTGATCACGGGCGGCGGGCCGATCGGCTGCATGGCGGCGGCCATCTGCCGTTTTGCGGGCGCGCGCCATGTGGTGGTGACGGATATCAACCCGTACCGCCTGGAACTTGCGAAAAAAATGGGCGCGACGCGCGCCGTGAACGTCAGCAAGACGGAGCTGAAGGCCGTGATGAAGGAACTCGGCATGACCGAGGGCTTCGATGTCGGCCTTGAAATGTCGGGCGTGGCGGTCGCGATCCGCCAGATGGTGGAATTGATGCGCCACGGCGGAAAAATCGCCATGCTGGGCATCCCGCCGAAAGATTTGGCGATCGACTGGAATCACGTGATTTTCAAGGGACTGTTCATCAAGGGCATCTATGGCCGCGAAATGTACGAAACATGGTACAAGATGAACGCGATGGTGCAGTCGGGACTGGATATGAGCCCGATGATCACCCACAAGTTCAAGATCGACGATTACCAGCAGGCCTTCGAAGTGATGGCGTCGGGTGAATCCGGCAAGGTCATCCTCGACTGGACGTAATGGAAAAAAACGCCGATATTCCGCTCTGGATCAAGCTGCCCTATACATTGCTGGCCGCAGTCGTGTTTCCTGTGTATTGGTGGAAATACGGCCTCCTGAATTTTCTGTGGTTTTCGGATATCGCGTTTTTCACGATGGTCTATGCGCTGTGGACGAAAAACCGGCTGATCCCCAGCATGATGGCGATCGGCGTGTTTCCGCTGGAGGCGCTGTGGCTGATCAGTTTCATGACGCATGGCGCGTTTATCGGCATGGCGGATTATATGTTCGACGATACGCTGCCGCTCTGGCTGCGCGCGCTGTCGCTGTTCCATTTCCCGATGCCCGCCGCGATTGCCTATATGATCTGGAAGTTCGGGTATGATAAACGCGCGCTGTTCCCGCAAATCGCGCTCGCCGCTATCGTGCTGGCTACCTGCCACCTGTTCACGCTGAAAAGCGAAAACGTGAACATCATTTACCCGCCCAAAGGGATTACGATACCGGAGGATATTTATATCTGGCTGATGCCCGCGGCGCTGCTCACCTGCTGCATCATCCCGATGCATTTCATTTTGAAGAAGTTCTGCCCGCTGAAATCAGCTTAGGAATTTCGCAGGCGGCAGCTCGACCAAATTATCGTCCAGCTCGTTCACGTCGTTGCGCACCTCGGGGAAGTGCTGCACCAGCACCGTACCGCAGGCGCGGATGGCATTCAGGAAAGCATCCTGCACCTTTTTCGCCCGCACATCGCTGACGACAGCATCCACGATACGCGCCCATTCATCGGGCAGTACCTTGTCGTTAATGCCCTTGTCGGCGATGATTTCGACATGGCGTTCGGCGACCGAAATAAACAGCATCACGCCGCTGCGCTTGTTCGTTTCGTTCATTTTCAGGGCGAAAAACTGCTCGAAGGCGTGGCGGCGGCAGTTTGTCTGGCGCAGCCCGCGCGGCGTGACAGCCACCTTCAGCGGCGTGAGCAGCAACAGCGCGGCAAGCGCGATGAACACGACGCTCTGGATGCCAAACGTCACCCCCCCTACCGCCGCGATATTGGCGGCTGGCAGCACAAGCGCGATGATTGCCGCCCAGATCAGCGGAAACAGCACATAGCGGGCGGAGGACTGCGCGACGACGCAGACCATTTCGCCCGTGGTCGTGCGTTCCAGAGCCTCTACAGCTGACTTGATCTCGCGGCGCATGTCATCAGTCACTTTAAACGTCATTTACCACCTCTTGAACGCCCCACCGCCGAAAAAGCGCTGGGCGTTGCCGTCGCCAAACAGCACCTGCAGCAGGATCATCACGGGCAATAAAATCATGAACGGCAGGTACCGGGCGCGCTTTTCGGATGCCGTCAGGTATTCGCCCTTCAGCGCGTCCGATACGCCGCGCATGCCGTTGCGCAGCGCCTGCCCCACATCGCCCGTTTTAAGGCTTGGCCGCATGCGGCTTTTCAGGATGTCTTTCAAAATCGGCGCGGTCAGGTAATTTTCGACCCCGGGCGCGAGACTGAAGGCGACCGCGCCTTCTGCTTTGGATACCAGCACCAATACGCCCGGCTTGTTCACGGCGACACCCAGCTGTTGCGCATAAGACTGTGCATAGGCATCCGCCTTTAATTTCCCGACAGTCGGCAGCACCACGATCACCACCTGCCGCCCTGTTGCGAATTCGGTGTCATCGGCCAGTTCCAGCAATTCCTTCCGCACGCGTTCATTCAGCAGATTGCCGCTGTCGATCACCTGGCTGATCGATGTGTAATAGGGTGAAAAGGCGTGCATGGCATAAGCCGCCGGCGCAAGCAGGCAGAGCGTTAAAACCAGTAATATCAGGCGCGAAAACGGCAAAATGCAGCGTCCTTTCCCTGCCCTGATACTGCCACATGCCCCTTAACAACGGATTACGATAATTATGGCAATATCGCGGGACGCATTGAGTAAATGCACTATATAAGGCATGTTATCAGCAGTTTTCATCGCTTCAGGGAGCCTGACATGTCCGCCAAGAAAAAGCCGGCCGCGCAAAAGAACAACGTCCAGAAAATCCAGCTGGCAGATAACACCGCCCTGCTGTTGAAAAAACTGGGCGTGGATGCGAAGTCATTCACCGGCGGCACGCTGAAAGTACGCAGCCCTATCGACGGATCCGAAATCGGCCGCGCGGTTGTCGATACCGCGAAAACGGTGGAGACGAAAGTCGCCCGCGCGCACAAGGCATTTTTAAGCTGGCGCACCCTGCCCGCCCCGAAACGCGGCGAGCTGATCCGCCTTTACGGCGATGTGCTGCGCGCCCACAAAGAAGAACTCGGCAAGCTGGTGTCCATCGAAGCCGGCAAGATCGTGACCGAAGGCCTGGGCGAAGTGCAGGAGATGATCGATATCTGCGATTACGCCGTCGGCCTGTCGCGCCAGATTTACGGGTTGACGATCGCGTCCGAACGCCCGTCGCACAAGATGCAGGAAAACTGGCATCCCGTCGGCGTGGTCGGCGTGATTTCGGCGTTCAACTTCCCGGTCGCTGTCTGGTGCTGGAACTTCGCGCTGGCCGTTGTCTGCGGCGACACGGTTGTTTGGAAACCGTCCGAAAAAACGCCCCTGACCGCGCTTGCCTGCCAGGCGCTGTTTGAAAAAGTCGCGGCGACGCTCGATTACGTGCCCGACGGCGTGTCGGAACTGGTGATCGGCGAGCGCGATATCGGCGAGAAACTGGTGGACGATAAACGCATCCCCGTCATTTCCGCAACCGGCTCCACCCGCATGGGCCGCGAAGTGGCACCCCGCGTGGCGGCACGCTTTGGCCGCTGCATCCTTGAACTGGGCGGCAACAACGCGATGGTACTAGCCCCCAGCGCCGACCAGAACCTTGCCCTGATGGCGACCGTGTTCGGCGCGGTCGGTACCTGCGGCCAGCGCTGCACCAGCCAGCGCCGCCTGATCGTGCATAAAGACATCGCCGATAAATTCGTCGGCCGCGTGAAAAAGGCCTATGCCTCGATGGGCGCAAAAATCGGCAGCCCGCTGGATTCCGATACGCTGATAGGCCCGCTGATCGACAAGGCTGCGTTTGATGCCATGCAGGACACGCTGAAAAAAGCGAAAGCAGCCGGCGGCAAAGTGACCGGCGGCGAACGCGTGCTGCAGGACAAATACCCGAACGCCTATTACGTGACCCCCGCGGTGGTCGAAATGCCCAAACAGGCGGATGTGGTGAAACACGAAACCTTCGCGCCGATCATGTATGTGGTGCGCTACAGCAAGTTCGACGAAGCACTCGCCATCCACAACGACGTGCCGCAGGGCCTGTCGTCCTGTATCTTCACCAATGATGTGCGGGAGGCGGAATTGTTCACCTCCGCCGCAGGTTCGGATTGCGGGATCGCCAACGTCAACCTCGGCACATCGGGTGCAGAAATCGGCGGCGCGTTCGGCGGCGAAAAAGAAACCGGCGGCGGCCGCGAGTCTGGCTCCGACAGCTGGAAGGCGTATATGCGCCGCTCCACCAACACGACCAACTACGGCACCGCGCTGCCGCTGGCGCAGGGCGTGAAATTCGACCTGGATTAAAAACATGAACGCCGGGATCGTCATGCTGCGGGATGGAACACCTTGCATCGCTTACGATGACAAGCTGCCCTATCCCATCAAGCATATCGAATTCTGCCGCGAAAATTTCCTGCTGACGCTGGTCTATAACGTGCCGGGTGTCAGCAAGATTTCGGGCAAGAAGCAGGGCAAGACGTTCGAATACCCGCTCGATCACCCCTTCGTAAAGACGCTGGAGGAGAAAAAGGTCTGCGGGGTGGCGGCGATGGGCGACCTCGATCTCCTTGAAATCAAGATGTATTCCGTCGTTTTCACCAGCTGATTTCCCAAAATCGCGGCAATTGTGATATAATAGGATTTATCTTCAGCTTTTGAAAAAGGTTGCATCATGGCCAACGAACTCGACCGTCCCGCGCAAAAACAACAGGCTTCCATGCTGGAAGGCGCCGTTGGCGAAAAGGCGGCGGGTGTCGTTAACCTGCTCTATAACGTGATGCAGATGAACATGTGCCTTGGCCTTGCCAATACGCTTACGCTCGGCCTGACAGGCCCTGTCAACAAAATGGAACTCGACCAGCTGGGGAATGTCAGCCCGACCGCACTTGGCATCAAGCCAGCGCTGAACAACATGATGATGAACAACGGCCTGTCGGCACCGAAACTGCCCTCGCCGTCGAGAATTTTCAGCTAATCAGGATTAACCCAATCCGGCGATTTTATGCGCAAGCGACGCTGGCGGCTTCTTCGGCTCGGGCGCGTTTGCCTTTGCCTTGATGCCGTCGCGGTTCTGGGCAAGCCAGAAGGCCATGGCAAGGCTTTTCATGTCGGTCAGGCGGCCGTCTTCGGCGCGGGCGATGAATTCATCCGATGAAATCACCACGGTTTTAATGTCTTCGCCGATGCCCGCACGCCCGCGCACGCCGCCGGCGTTGCTGCTATCGACGATGCCGGTGACGAGCGCGATTTTTTCCGTGCTGCCGCCCGCGCTGACATACGCGCCGGGGTGGATGACGCTGGCACCTTGCAGCGCAAGGCCGGTTTCGCGCGTCAAACGGTCGGCGGCTGCGGTCAGCAAATCTTCGCCCTTCTTCAGCATCGCGGCGGGTACGGTGTCGCTGTAGGGGTAATCCCCCGCCGCCAGCATGCCGGTGCGCATTTCATTCACCAGCACGACTTCGTCGCGTTTCGGGTCATAGCCCAGGATGGCGATTGCGTCGCCGCGTTCGAAATTCAGGCGTTTTAATTCCAGCTTGCCGCCGTCGTGTTTGTCCTGTTCGACTGTCAATTGTTCGATCTTGAACACGCCGTCGTACAGCATTTCGCGCGACTTGATTTCGGCCTGCGGCGGGGCAGGTTGTTTTTTGGGCGCAAAAACATCGGTGATTTTGGCATCGACATCGGCGGCGGGCTTCGCATTCGGGTCGCGCAATTCGTCGCGGTGGTTCGCAAACCAGAAGGCGGAAACAAGGGTTTTCATGTCCTTGATACGTCCGTCATGCGCGCGTTCGATGAATTCATCGGCGGAGAGGATGACGGTCTTGATATTCTCCCCCTCGCCTTGCTTGCCATGCACGCCGCCGGCCTTGGACAAATCGACCTTGCCCATCACAAGCGCGATTTTCTCCGACGTGCCGCCCGCGCTGACATAGGCACCCTTATGGATGGTGACGGGATCGGCCAGCAGCTGCTCCGTTTCTTCTTCCGTCTCGCGCAGGGCCGCGTCGATATGCGTCTCGCCCTTGTCGATCATGCCGGCGGGCAGGCTGTCGTTGAACGGGTAATCGCCCGCGGCCAGCATGCCGGGGCGCATTTCATTCACCATCAAAACCTGGTCGCGCTGCGCATCATAGGCAAGGATGCCGACCGCATGGCCGCGCTCGAAATGGATGCGCTTCACCGTCTCGCTGGTGCCGTCGTGTTTGTCCATGTCGATGGTGAGTTCTTCGAGCTTGAAGAAGCCGCTATAGAGGCTCTTGCGGTCGGTGATGGTGGCTTGCGGTTTTTTCGGCTCGGTCACGATAGCGGCAATCCTCAAAATAAATGATTGCCATAATATCAAATACACCGCCGTAAAGGAAGCGGGATAATTGTGATTGATTAGAAAGGCTTACTTCCCGCCCGACCGCGCTTCGCGCACCAGTTCCAGCACATCGACGCTGACGGGCGTGCGGGTGCGCAGGTTGCTGCGGCGGATATAGGGTTCGGGTTTTGCGGGCTGCATCTTCTCGCGGTTACGGGCGAGCCAGAGGGCGAAGACCATGCATTTCATGTCGCGCAACTGGCCGCTTTCGGCCTGCGCGATGTAATCTTCGGCCTTCACGACGACGACGCGGATGTCTTCGCCTTCGTTCGTCTTGCCCTGGATGCTGCCGTTCACGACCTTGGTCATGTCGAGCGTGCCGATGACAAGCGTGATTTTTTCCGAGGTGCCGCCCGAGGATACGTAAGCGCCTTCATGGATGATGCGGGCGGAATTCAGCTGCGCGCCGGTTTCTTCATAGAATTCGCGGGCCGCCGCCTCCAGCACCGCTTCGCCCGGGTCGATCATGCCGGCGGGCAGCGCGTTGATGAAGGGATAATCGCCGGCCGACAAAAGGCCGGGATGCATTTCATTGACCAGCAGGACTTCGTCACGTACGGGATCGTAGCCGAGGATCGCGACAGCATGGCCGCGTTCAAACACCAGCCGCTTGATTTCCATCGAGCCGCCGTTGTGGGTATTCATGTTGATGGTGAGTTCATCGACCTTGAAAAAGCCGTCATAGACACGTTTGCGTTCGGTAATTTCGGCCTTCAGTTTCTTCGGCATGCCATCGTCCATGGACGAAAACCCCTTTGACTGGTTGACATCCCATTATTAGCATAACGGGCTGTCAAACGCCATCGAAAACGGGCGTTCAAATGCCAATTTATTTAATAATATCAATTAGTTGAGTATTGAGTATATCTGTGGCCTTTTGGAGCATAAGGGCTAAGCCCTTGCTTTTACTTCACGACTTTCAGGTGCGGCGCATCGTCGCCGTTTTCGCCGGAAGCCTTGGGTTCTTCGGCAATCGCAGGCTGCGGGACTGCCGCCGGCACCGTTTCCATCAGCACGCGTGATGCCGGCATAATGACTCGGGCGGTGGTGCCTATGCCTTTCTGGCTGATGATCCTGAATTCGCCGCCATGCAGTCGCACGAGGGATTCGACGATGGTCAGGCCAAGACCCGTGCCCGCCTTCATGCCGCTGAACGTGGTATCGACCTTGCCGAAGGGGGTCAGCGCTTTCTTGATTTCTTCCGGGCTCATGCCGATACCGTTGTCGATGATGTCGATAAACATCTCGCCGGTCTTCTCGACGCTGGCGGTGACGCGCACCTTGCCGCCCTGCGGGGTGAATTTGATAGCGTTGCCGATCAGGTTCAGCATGATCTGCTTGAAGCCCAGTTCTTCTGCCAGCAATTCGGGCAGGTCGTCGGGCAGTTCCACCTTCACTTCGACGCCCGCCTGGTCGATGCGGTTCATCATAATCGTCATGCAGGCCTTCACGGCCTTCATCAGCTTGAAATTGCTCTGGTTCAGTTCGCGGTTGCCGGTTTCGATCTTGGAGACTTCAAGGATTTCCGAGATGATTTTCAGCAGGTAATTGCCGCTGTCGTAAATATCCTGCGCATATTCCTTATAGACCTTGATCTCGATCTGGCCCATCACCTCGTCCTTGATGATTTCCGAGAAACCGATGACGGCGTTCAGCGGCGTGCGCAGCTCGTGCGACATGTTGGCGAGGAATTCCATGCGCGTGCGGCTGGAAATTTCGGCCTGGATGCGGGCATAGCGCATCGCTTCCTCCGCTTCCTTGCGTTCGGTTACGTCCCAAACCGAGCCTTCGTAATAATCGACGCTGCCCTTTTCGTTGCGTACGACACGCGCGTTTTGCAGGATCCATATCACCTTGCCGTCGCGACGCTTGACTTCGGCCTCGTTTCCCGACACGCGGCCTTCGAACAGCAGTTTCTGCACGAATTCGGCGCGCTCGTTGGGCCGTACATACAATTGACCGCCGATATCGCTCAACTCGTTCATCAGCTCGCCGGGGGTGCCGTAGCCGAGGATTTCGGCGAGCGCCATATTGGCGGCGATAAAGCGGCCATCGGCCGAAATCTGGTAGATGCCGGAGACCGAGTTTTCGAAGATCGCGCGGAAACGCTGCTCCGCCTCGCGGACGGCCAGTTCGGCGCGGCGGCGTTTTTCGATGTCGTGGATCGACCCCACCACGCGGATGCTCTTGTCCTCCGTCATTCGCAGCATGGAGAACGCGATTTCAACCGGCTTGATCGCGCCGTGGCCGAGGTTCAGGCGGGTTTCGGCGCGGTAGGCCTGACGCTCCCCGCGCACCAGCTCGTCGAACATATCGCGCTGCTTGGTCTGTTCGGACACCTCCAGCATGGCAAATAGCGACTCGCCCAGCGTGTCGCCGGTTTCGCGCAGCGTCATTTTCTTCCACGTCTCGTTCAGGAACATGATGCGGCCGATTTCATCGGTTTCGAAGATCACGTCGGAGACGGAGTTGATGACGGCTTTGTATTCACGCTCCGATTTGCGCAGGGCGTGGAACAGCTTGTCGCGCTCGGAAATGCGGCTTTGCAGTTCGGACTGTGTGCCCTCCAAACTCTTGGACATTTCCTCCAGCTTCAGGTCCTGCGCATGCTTGCGGTGCGCGATGCTGGAAGCGATGCCCGTCAGGATCATGATCAGCGCCAGCGCGCCCCACGGCGTGAAAGTCAGCAGTTTCGACATCAGCGTCGGGCGCACACCGAATTTGATGTCCCATGACTGGTTACCCAGCGTCAGCACGTAATTGACGGTTTCGCTGGAAGTATCGGCATCGTCGGCCGCCAGCAGCGAAGGCAGGCGCGTATCGACCAGCACGAATTCGGTGTCGCGGTCCTTGATCATCACGCGGTCGATGTCTTCGCGCTGCATCGCCCAGCTGTTGCCGAAGATCATGGCCGGCGTGGTCGCCACCAGCAGGATGCCGGTGCCGTTATCGGCCAGGCGCGATTTCAAGACCAGCCCCACGGGCTCGTCCGCGCTGTTCGTCGTTTTGATATCGAACGCCGCCCAATGCATATCGGGCAGATAATCGATTTCATTGAAATTGAGATTGGCGGTTTCGCGCGCCAGTTCGTTAAACGCCGGCCAGCCTGCCGCCGGGTCATAGGCCGTGCGTTCGGTCATGCTGCGCATGTCCTGCTGGCGCCAGATGCCCTTGTCGGTCGTCCACAACAGAGCCGTCAGCGGCGCGTTGCCCGTCAGCAGTTTTTGCACGCCCCCGATCACGGACGGCTGTTCCTGCGTCGCTGCGTTCACCGATGAATGAAAATACTGCAAATTGCGGACGGTTTTTTCCATTTCCGTCAGCGATTGTTCGGTTGCGCGCAAAATATCGCGCGTACGGTTGCGCGCCTCGAGGCTTTTCATGTTGCCGACGGCGAAATGCAGAGCGACAAACGCGATCGCGGCGATCACCATGCCGTTCACAAGAATGAACGACGCGACGGTATCTGTTTTCAAATACCGCTGCGATACGGTCTTAGATGTTTTATCGGTCGTCAAGGCGGAGCCCTCTCCCTTGGCCATTCGGCAGATATTTCATCCGCTTGGGGGCCAGTTTTGCTGCCGTTCCTCTATATTTATGTATTTCATTTAAACTTTTATTAAATTTAGTCTCAAATTCTCAAAATATACGCTGATAGCCCCCACGCGCCACTTATTGGCTAATATTGTTGCGCATATATGGTAATTTATTGCTTTTAGGGGATTGCCAGAGTCGGATATTTCAATACACTTGTTCCGCAAATAATAAAAAACGGCCTCAGAGGGTGGATAAAAATCAGCATTTGCGAACAGCAAATAGCTCAAGGCTTTTGGGGCGACTTAAATGACCGAAAACAAAAAGAAACGTGTCTTCACAGTCCTGTCCATCGACGGCGGCGGCATCCGCGGCGTTGTGCCTGCCCGCATCCTGCAAGAAATTGAAGAACGCACCGGCAAGCCCATCGCAGAATTGTTCGACATGGTCGGCGGCACATCGACCGGCGCGATTTTAGGCGCAGGCCTTGTCGTGCCCGACGACCAGAACCCGACCAAGCCGAAACATTCCGCGCAGGAACTGAAAAATTTCTATTACACTTTCGGCCCGAAAATTTTCCCGGAGCTGCGCTTCAAGAGTATCCGCAAGCTCTCATCCTCCGCCCTGTACGACCCCAAGCCGCTGGAAGATGCGCTGAAGGAAAAGCTGGGCGACTGCAAGATGAAGGATTCCCTGACCCACCTGCTGATCCCGGCGACCGACATCAAGAATTTCCGCCCGGTCTGGATCTCGCATATCAAGGGCCAAAAAGACAAATCACCGGAAGGCTGGTCGAGCATGCTGATGCGCGATGCCGTCCGCGCATCCACCACCGCCCCCACCTATTTCCCGTCGAAATACTATTCGACCACGCCGAACGAAGACATGCCCAACGTCACGCACCGCCACGCGCTGATCGACGGCGGTTTCTTCGCCGGAAATTCCATGCGCCGCCTGATGACGCAGGCGCGCAAGCTCGCCCCGCCCGATGCGGAAATCGTGGTCGTGCACCTTGGCACCGGCAACGTCGAAAATTCGCTGTCGCCCGAGGAATTCAACAAGCTGGGCCCCATCGGCATGATTTCCAAATCGAACGGCAACCTGTTGCTGTCGCTGGTCATCAACATGTCGCTGATGGATGTGGCGAACGACATCCGCGATGAAATCGGCGACCGCTTCATCAGCTTTGACGGCATCATCAACGGCGAGGCCGACCCCGCCGCGCCCACATCGACGATGGACGATGCCAGCCTGAAGAACCTCAAGGCGCTCGAAAAATTCGCCGAAAAGATCATCAAGGACAACGATGCCGAAATGGACCGCCTCTGCGACATCCTGAAGCACCGCGTGTTTGCGGAGGAATACCACCAGGAAAGCCGGAACGCGCTGCAGAAACTCTCGGCCGTTCTGGAAGACGCCAAGACCGTCAAGACGCTGACCAAGACCTACAAAAAGATTTTGGGATATGCGAGCGACATCGTGACCGACACGCCGGAGCCGGGGGATGCGGAGCTGAAAACGCTCGCGCAATCTCTGACCGAACAGCACAAGCACGACCTCGACCGTATCTATCATGTGGTTCAGGACAAGTTGGAGGGGCAGAACAAGATCCTCAACAGCATCAAGGAAGCGGGCGACGACCTGACCAAGTTCGTCAAAAAGCTCGGATCCCCCTTCCGCCCCCTGCCGCCGTCGCCCGATAACGACAACAGCGAAGGCAATGCGCAGCCGTGGAAGCACCGCGCAGGCGACAAGCCGAAGCAGCCTTAAAAGCGGTTTTGACCCGCACATCGCAGGCATGATATATAATCATCATGTCTTCGTTCCGCGACGCCATTTCCAAACATAAAGGCAAAATCCGCCTCTCCGTCCGCATCACGGTATCGGCGCTGGCGGCCTTTGCGGTCAACACATGGCTGCAGCTGCCGCAGGGGTACTGGATCGCCTTTACCGCGATACTTGTCGTTCAGGCGAGTGTCGGCGGCTCGGTCAAGGCGGTGGTGGAGCGGATGATGGGCACGTTTGCGGGTGCCGCCTATGGCGCGTTCATCGCATCCGTCTGGATGCATCTGCCGCACGAATATTATTTCGGCGCGATTATCGCGGGTATTGCGCCCATTTCTTTCGTCGCCGCTCTCTATCCCAGCTTCCGCATCGCGCCCATTACGGTCGCCATCGTGCTGTTCAGCGATACCGCGCATAACATGAGCCCGCTGGTCTATGCCGAACACCGCGTGATGGAAATCGGTGTCGGCTGCCTGATCGGGCTTGTGGTGTCGCTTACGGTGCTGCCGTCGCGTGCGCACCGCGTGCTGGCGGTTACGGCATCGACCGTGCTGGGCACCTATGCCGATCTTTTGACCAAGCTTTTGGATGTGGCGGCGGGCAAGCTGGATTACACAGAAGTCGAAAAACAGCATGCCGATATCCGCGCTGCCATCGGCCGCATGGAGCTGGTGGGCGAAGACGCGACGCGGGAGCGCAAAAGCCGCCTGACCGACGAGCCCGACCCAGACCCCATTTTGCGCATGATCCGCCGGTTACGCTTCGACCTTGTCATGATCGGCCGCGCCGTGATGCACCCGATGCCGCCTGCGGTAATGCAGGCGCTGACCCCGCCGCTGTCGGCGGTGGCGACTGAATCATCAGCGCTGCTGCGCATGGCGGCGGATACGCTCTCCGGCAAGCCGGAGATTAAGGTGCCGGAAAGCCTTGAAGTGGCCTATGGCGCGTTCGGCGCGGCGATGACGGAACTGCACCGCACCCATGCCCTCGCCCCGCTGACTGAAGGCGAAACCGGCCGCGTGTTCACGCTCAGTTTTTCGCTGGAACAACTGCACCAGAACCTGCGCGACCTGGTCGCGCGCGCCAATGAATTCGGCGGCGAAGATGATTCTGTGACGACAGGCTGATTTCCCGGAGCTGGATGCGGCAGCAGGAATCACAAAGTTTTGCGCTGAAAACGCGCCGTCTGCGGGGCACTAATCTTTCCTTGCACCCCTTCTGCCATGACGCTGGCCACTTGGCTGGCGCGTTCGGCATCTGTCATTTGCGGAGCCTGCGCCACGACAGGCGGCACATCATCGGGCGGCAGGATGCCGATATTCAAGCGCGGACGCGGGTGCCTGAAGTTCTTGACCAGATCGTTCTCGGGAAATTTCTGGGCTGTCAGGGCATGGCCTAACTCATGCATGAAAACCATGCTGTCGATGGTCTTCTTGTTTTCGGGATCACCAATGATGTTCCTGTTTATCTTTTCGAGATCAAGCTCGAGGCGGGATAGATTCAGGTTATTTTCTTTATTGGCAATTTTAGCGTCGTACGCTGCAGAGAGCGCTCCGGCCAGATAATTGAATGAATCTTTCACGCTTCACCACCCCGCAGCATCATTCGCAGCATAGTGAATATTATATCCAATAGCAATATTTATGTCAAACAAACAGGCAGAAAAACCTTTATCTATCAAGGCTTAGGGATGCGCGGCGGGCTGGCGGCGGGCGGGTTGCGCTTTTCCGATATGACGGTGGTTTCGTTCGCTTTCGCTTCCCATGTCACGTGGAAATCCCAGTTGGGGTCGAATTCCAGCTTGATGAGTTTTAGCGCCTTGGCGGCATCGTGCGGCGGGATGCTGGCGGGCACGGTGATCTGCTGCTGGTCGCAAGGTTTCTCGCTGCAGCGCAGATCGACCTGCTTCGCCAACTCCTCATACGCCGCCTTCTGGTCGGACGTCATGGTGGATTTCATGAACTGGATGCGCAACAGGCGGAGAAATGCAGGTTCGGTGAAGCCCCGCCGGAAATTGTTGAACATGCTCATGATCCAATCCCTTTCGTTACGGTTTCATACCGCCGGCTTTTTTCTCCGCCGACGGTGCTGCCGTTGAAACCAACTCCTTGCAGGCGTTCTGGATGCGCTCGCAGGCTTTGGTCAGCGTTTCCTTGTCGAGCGCGTAGGACACGCGGAAATACGGCGACAGGCCGAATTCGACACCGGGCACCACGACGACGTTGTGCTTTTCCAGCAGGTAGTTGCAGAAATCGGTGTCGTTCTCGATCACCTTACCGTCTGGCGTCTTCTTGCCGATCGCGCCTTCGCAGGAGCAATAGACATAGAACGCGCCCTCGGGCGTTGCGCATTTCAGGCCATCGGCTTTGTCCAGCATGCCGGCCACAAGGTTGCGGCGTTCCTGGAATTTCGCGCGCCAGTCTTTCAGGAATTCCTGATCGCCGTTCAATGCGGCGGTCGCGGCGGCCTGCGAGATGGAGGACGGGTTGGAGGTCGACTGCCCCTGCACCTTGCTCATTTCCTTGATGAGGCCGACGGGACCTGCGGCATAACCGATGCGCCAGCCGGTCATAGCATAGGCCTTCGACACGCCGTTGACGGTCAGCGTACGGTCGTACAACTCCGGCGTGACCTCGGCGATGGTCGAGAATTCGAAGTTGTCATACACGAGATGTTCGTAAATATCGTCGGTCAGCACCCAGACATGTTCATGCTTTTTCAGCACTTCGCCGAGCGCCTTCAGTTCGTCAGTCGTGTAGGCGGCACCCGTCGGGTTGCTGGGGGAGTTGAGGATCACCCATTTGGTGTTCGCGGTAATAGCTTTTTCAAGGTCGGCGGGCGACATCTTGAAGCCGCTTTGCTCGGTCGTTTTCACGATCACTGGCGTGCCTTCGCACAGCATCACCATTTCAGGGTATGACAGCCAGTACGGCGCGGGGATGATGACCTCATCGCCGGGGTTCAGCGTCGCCATGAAGGCGTTATACAGCACCTGCTTGCCGCCGGTCGACACGATGACCTGCTCGGGCGTGTAATCCAGGTGGTTTTCGCGCTTGAATTTCGCGGCGACGGCCTTGCGCAGTTCGGGGGTGCCGGGAACGGGCGTGTATTTCGTCTTGCCTTCGTCCATCGCCTTTTTCGCGGCGTCGCGGATGAATTCAGGGGTCAGGAAATCCGGTTCGCCGACCGCGAGGCCAATCACATCCTTGCCTGCCGCTTTCAGCTCGGCTGCCTTTGCGGCCAGCGCCAGCGTTGCCGACGGCTTGATTTTCTCAAGGCGCTTGGCAATCAGGTCTTTCATTTCGCGTTTCTTGGTCATCGTCACACCTTTTTTGTTTTTTATTTTTCGAGAATTTTGAACGGGGTCGCAATGTCAAAGCCCTGCACATCGAACCATGCCTTCAGCGTGGCAAGCGCGGGGTCGTTAATCGCGTTCATGAACAATTTATGCACATGCGGAATGAATTGCAGGTAGCGGTCCTTGTTGTCGCGCACGAACAGGCGCACGAAAATGCCTAATACCTTGGCATGGCGCTGCGCGGCAAGAACGCGATAGGTGTAATTGAACGCATCGCGGTCAAGATTGCCCATCGCGGCGAAATAACGGTCGAGCAAATGTTTCTGCAATTCCTGCGGCACATCGCGGCGCGCATCCTCCAGCAGCGACATCAGGTCATAGCTGAACACGCCTGTCAGCGCGTCCTGGAAATCGAGCTGTCCGCAGCGGCGCACGCCTTCGCCGTCCTTGCAGAGCATCAGGTTATCGACATGGTAATCACGCAGGACAAGCGTGTTCTGGTCTTTGGGGAATTTGGCGAACAGGTTGCGCCACACTTCGCGGAAAGATTCCTTGGAACCTTCGTTCAGCAGCTTGCCTGAAACGGCGGGATAATACCAATCGACCAGCAGCATGGCTTCGTCGATCAGCTGTTTTTCGTTATAGGCCGGCAGGTTCAGGTCGTTGCGCTGCGGATGCTGGTGCAGCTGGATCAGCGCATCGACCGCGACTTCATACAGCGGCTTTGCGTCCATGTTGCGGTTCAGCAGGCGCGTATAGGTGTCGTCGCCGAAATCTTCGATCACCAGCAAGCCGTTCGGAATATCTTTCGCGTAAATCTCGGGCGAGCGCAGGCCCAGCTTGCGCAGGTGGTCGGCAATCGCCACGAACGGCTCGACCATCACAAAGGGCGGCACGGGTGGGCGGTCGGGCGGATCCTGCATCAGCAGCATGGGTTTCGCCGCGCCGGCAAGGCGGTAATAGCGGCGGAAGGAGGCATCGGCGGGCAGCGCCTCCAGCGTCACGCCTTTCCAGCCGAGGCTGGCGATAAAATCCTCGCGCAGTTTCTGGCGTTGTTCGGCAATTTCAGGCATGGCTTGTTGCTTCTGGGCTTGCTGCATTTTTGATGACCTTCTCGAAAACACCAGCAAATTAGCATTTTTGGCCAAGGCAGGACAGAAAGAATCTCAGTCTTTTCATGAATTTCCGGTCAACTTGACCCCCTTCATGTTTTAACATAAAATGGTATCAGATAAGGGCTTCGGGCATGCTGCACAGCAACATCCATGGTGCTTAAATGGCAAAAGATATCAAAGATTTATCGCTCCCCCTCAACAAGGTCATCGAGCTTGGCCAAGTGGATCGCTGGCTGCGCGGGATCGCCGATATCGTGCCGCAGCCGACCGACCACAGCGACGATGTGATGCAGGAACGTGAATTGCACGCCTCGTTGCCGGGTGTGACCGTCGCCGTTCTCGACAGTAACGCACATATCCTGGCTTTAGCGGAAACGAGCCTGATCGATCAATCCGACATCACGCGCATGAAGGGTTTTCAGCAATTGATCCAATCCGCATCGCGCAGCAATGTACGTGTCGATATTGAAAGCGTGGGCGGCGCCGCACTGGAAGTGAATTTTGAACCGGACGAGCCGTTTTCACGCAGCCAGGTGTTCGGCGCGACCTACGCCAACGTCATTCCCGCCGTGATCGGCGCGAAATCAAGACTTACGAAATAGGCGGCTTTTTCGCATCGAACGCGGCACGCGCCTTCTGGATTTCCGGCCAGTTGCCCTCCACCCATTCCAGCATCGCCTTCACAGGCACCAGCAGCCCTTTGCCAAGCGGCGTTAATTCATATTCCACACGTGGCGGTACTTCGGGGAAGAAGTGACGCTCGACCGCGCCGTCGCGCTCCAGATTGCGGAGCGTGGTGGTCAGCATCCGTTGTGAAATGCCATCAATCGCACGCATGAGTTCGGAGAAACGCATCCGCGGACCCTCGGCATGGGCGAGGTTGAAAATGACCAAAATCGACCATTTATCGCCCACACGGGTCAGCATTTCCCGCAGCGGACATTTTTCCCCGCCAGCATTTTTAATCGCTTCTTTACATGTCTCGGTCATTGGTTACCTCGAAGTAACTAACTGATTTAATTGTGCCTTCTTTTTTTATACCCAAGCGAATTATATCATCAAGTATTAAATAGTAACCACAAGGAAAAAGACCATGCCTAAAAACATACTCGTGATCAACAGCAGCCCGAACGGCGCGAATTCCCTGTCCCGCAAAGTCACAGCCGAAACGGTGGCGCAACTACAGGCAAAATACCCGGGCAGCACGGTAAAGACCCGCGACCTCGACAAAAGCCCCCTGCCCCATTTGACCGGAGAGGTGGTGGCCGCTTTTTTCACGCCGCCCGACAGCCGCAGCGCGGCGCTGGCCGAAGCCGTCCGCCTTTCCGACAAGATCACCGATGAACTGCTCGCAGCAGATATCATCGTCATCGGCGCGCCGATGTGGAACTTCAACGTGCCCTCCGTGCTGAAGGCATGGATCGATCATATCGTGCGCGCAGGCCGCACCTTTTCCTTCTCCCCGACAGGCTATGAAGGGCTGGTGAAGGGTAAAACAGCCTATCTGGCGCTGTCGCGCGGCGGCAAATACGCCGAAGCGCCGTACAAGCAGATGGAATTCCATGAAACCTATCTGCGCAGCGTGCTGGGCTTTATCGGCATCACCGATGTGCATGCGATTATCGCCGAAGGTGCGTCGATGGGGCCGGACGGACCGAAAAACGCGATTGCCTCCGCCGAACAGCAGCTTGCGGCGGCGATTCAAAAAGCGGCATAATCACGGCCAGAGGAAAAAACAATGACAACGGCGAGCGCAAAACAACCCGCGATCTTTATCCCGCATGGCGGCGGCCCGTGTTTCTTCATGGACTGGAACCCGCCCGATACGTGGAAGAAGATGGAGGCATATCTTGCCTCCCTCGCCGCTTCATTGCCGGCGAAACCCAAGGCCATGATCGTGATTTCGGCGCATTGGGAAGAAAAGGAATTCACCGTTTCGACCAATCCGAAACCGGAAATGATTTACGACTATCACGGCTTCCCCGAACATACTTTTGAAATCGAATGGAATGCGCCGCATGATGCCGCGCTGGCGCAGAAAGTGATCGGCCTCGTCAAGACTGCGGGCATTCCGGTACGCGAGGATAAAACCCGCGGATACGACCACGGCGTTTTCATTCCGCTGAAGGTTGCCTTTCCCGATGCGGATATTCCGGTTGTCGTCGTGTCAATGAAGCATGACCTTGACCCCGCCGAGCATATCGCGCTTGGCCGCGCGCTTGCACCGTTGCGCGACGAAAACGTGCTGATTATCGGCAGCGGCATGAGTTACCACAACCTGCGCCAGTTTTTCGGCGGGCGTGAAAACGGCGATGCGGCGGCCTTCGATAACTGGCTGACCGCCGCCAGCACAGCCGCAGCGGATAGCCGCAACGAGCAGCTGGAAAACTGGGAAGCCGCCCCCGCCGCCCGCAGCTGCCACCCGCGTGAAGAACACCTGCTGCCGCTGATGGTCACGGCGGGTGCTGCCGGCAGCGACATCGGTCGCCATGATTACGGCGACAAAGTCATGGGGCTTTCGGTATCGGCCTATCGTTTTGGCTGATGGGCGCCGCGTGCGGCAACAGGCACGTAAAAACCACCTGTAACGCTTAATCCACGCGTTTCAGGCAGACGGTGCGGCCGGGCTTTTCCTTGGTGACTGTAACCTGCACCAGCGTGCGGTGGCCTTCGGCATCGGTGTAATACTGGTCGCCCTGTGTCACGGGTGCCTGCAGGCGTTCCTGTATGGCTTTCAGGTTTTCATGCGGCGCGGTTGCGCGGATGGCGGCATCGAGCGCCAGTAAATTCTTCGTCGCCACAATATCTTCCCAGCCGGCCGCCAGCCCCTGCCGGGCGAGGCGCACGACATTCGTCCAGTACACCGTCTGCTGTTCCGGCTTTTTGAAAGTTTTTGCTTTTTCGGTCAGCGCCGCGATTTTCTGCGCATCGAAAGTGCCGGGATTTACGGTGAGCACGTTCACGTCCTCGTCACGATCATGCCCGCCCTCGAGCGTCGTCAGCACATCGCCAAGCCCGGTGCCCGGCACGCTGGCGCGGATTGCCGCGTCCAGCTCGGGCACCAGCGGATTAAGCGGCGTCAGCGTCGAGCGCAGGATACGCACCGAATTCTGCCAGAAAACAAGCTTTGCGGCTTCGTCCTTGAGGACGGCGGCCTGCGCCATGAGCTGATCGAGCGATTTGCGGTTGAGTTCCACCTTAAAGCCGGAAAGGATTCCGGACGCTGTCGGCACATACAATTCAGCGCCGGGGCCCGACATGGCAAGCATGTAAAAATATACGTCCAGCATCTTGTCGAATGAATCCGCCAGATGCACCGATGCGGGCGGCGTGGGGTTCGGGTATTCTCCCAGCTGCAAATACAACGTGCCGCCAAAACGCTCCATCGTCGCGATCTCCCGCGCGTCGGCGAAACGTCCGCGGCTGCCCGCTTTTACCTTGTCGGTGCCAGCCAGCAGGAACAAAATCTCGCGCGCCTGCTGACGTATGCTGTCATCGGCGGTAAACAGGTCGATAAACGGGCGGCTCTGGAATGCCACAACGGCCTTGATCAGCGCATCCGACCCCAGCGCCTTTTGCCTTGCGGCTTCCGCGCGCAGGCCGGGCATCGATTTCAGCGGCGGCAGGTCGGGCAGCAGCATCGCCTCCGAAGATATCAGCGGGGGCACCACGACGCTTTGCGGCGGCGGCAGCACGATCGATTTTGGCAGCGGCGGCGGCAACTCGTCATAACATTCGTCGAAACCCGATGGGTGAGCGTAGAATGAATAATAAATATACGCAGCCATGCCCGAAACAAGCACAAGCGCGCAGATGACGGCAATGACGGACGACCTTTTCACGCCACAAGTCTAGCGAATTTAGGCCGTCAAGCAACTGAAATATCAGGCTTTAAAAATAGAGCATCCGAAGCAGTAGATTACTTCTTCTTGCCCTTTGACCCGCCGCCCTTCTGGGCCGCGGCCAGCGCGCGCATGGTGTCGATATGCTTTTGCGAGGTGGCGCCCGGGCGGCTGACCGCCCCGTCAGGCTGGCCGAAGGCGACGCTGTCCGCGCCGGCCTTCAATGCGCCCAGCATCGCGCCACCGAATTCGCCGGCCTGTTTAACGGCGACTTTCTTTGTGCCCGGCGGCACTTTCTTCGCGCTTTCAGGTGCCGCGACATGGTTGATCGCATGGGTGATGATGCTTTGCAGGTGCGGCGTGACAAGGCCGAACAGCAGGCTCTGGTCTTTTTCCATCCATTGCAGCAGCAGGCGCTGTGCCTTCAGGTGGTTGCCATTCGATTTTTCCAGCGCATCTTTCACGCGCGACATCGCATATTCACGGCTCATGAAAACCTCCCCTGTTCTGCGTTCAGCATGGCATATCCTCTGATAAAACTCAAACGAGGGCAGCCAGTTCCTTCATGATCTTATGGACACCGCGCACCCGTACCGGCAGGTCGTCCCAGGGGCGCATAAAGACCAGTTTTTGGTCTTCCGGCCGAATCTTCGCTGTGCCGGTCTGTTTCTGGATATATTGTACCAGTTTCGGCAGGTCGATCTTGCAACTGCGGTGGAAGGCCAGCACCGCACCCTTCGGCCCCGCATCCACGCGCTCCACCCCTGCCGTACGGCAGAGCTGCTTGATTTCGACAAGGTCGAGCAGGTTTTCGACATCCTTCGGCAGCGGGCCGAAACGGTCGATGAGTTCCGCCGCAAACGCTTCGATCTCGGCTCGGTCGGCCAGCGCCGCGATGCGGCGGTAAATCGACAGGCGCAGGTTGAGGTCGGGGATATACCCCTCCGGAATGACGACGGCCATGCCGAGGTTGATGGTCGGCGCCCAATGGTCGCTCGACTGGATTTCCGTCAGTCCGTCGCGCGCGGCGGCGACCGCCTCCTCCAGCATCTGCTGGTAAAGTTCGACGCCGATTTCGCGGATATGGCCGGACTGTTCCTCGCCCAGCAAATTACCCGCGCCGCGAATATCAAGGTCATGCGATGCCAGCTGGAAACCCGCACCCAGCTGGTCCAGCTGTTCGATGGCATGGAGCCGTTGCTCCGCCGTCTTGGTCAGTTTCTTGTCCTGCGCGAAGGTAAGATACGCATAGGCGCGCTGTTTCGCCCGCCCGATGCGCCCGCGCAGCTGGTACAGCTGCGCAAGGCCGAACATTTCGGCGCGGTGGATGATCATCGTGTTCGCGTTCGGGATGTCGAGGCCGGATTCGACGATGGTGGTCGAGAGCAGGATGTCATACGCGCCCTCATAGAAGGCCGTCATCTTGTCTTCCAACTCCTCCGGCGTCATCTGGCCATGCGCCACGACGACCTTCAATTCCGGCACCAGCGTTTTCAACCGGTCCTCGACTTCTTCCAGGTCGGAAATGCGCGGACAGACATAGAAGCTTTGCCCGCCGCGATAATGTTCGCGCATCAATGCATCGCGCAGCACGACTGGGTCATAGGGCAGCACAAAAGTTTTCACCGCAAGGCGGTCGATCGGCGCGGTGGTAATGAGGCTCAATTCCCGTACGCCCGACAGTGCCATTTGCAGCGTGCGCGGGATAGGCGTGGCGGTGAGCGTCAGGACGTGCAGATTATCCTTCAACGCCTTGATCTTTTCCTTCTGCTTCACGCCGAATTTCTGTTCTTCATCGACCACAAGCAGGGCAAGGTTGGAGAACTTGATTTTTTCGGATAACAGCGCGTGGGTACCAACGAGGATATTGATATCCCCCTTCTCTACGCCGACACGCACCTGCTCCGCCTCCCGCCCCGTCACGAAGCGCGACAGCAGGCCGACGCGGATGGGAAAACCATGAAAGCGACGCGAGAACCCCTGATAATGCTGGCGTGCCAGCAGCGTCGTCGGCGCGATCACCGCGACCTGATAACCCGCAAGCGCGGTGACAGCAGCCGCGCGCATGGCGACTTCCGTCTTGCCGAAACCCACATCGCCGCAGACAAGACGGTCCATCGCCATATCCTTGTCGAGGTCTTCTAGCACGTCGAGGATCGCGCGCTGCTGGTCTTCGGTTTCGGGATAGGGGAAACCGGCGGAGAATTTCTCGTAACTGCCGTCATGCACATGGATCGGCTCCGTCTTGCGCAGAATGCGCAGCGCCGCGACCTTCAGCAATTCATTGGCAAGGATCAGCAGGTCGCGCTTGACCCGTGCCTTGCGCGCCTGCCAGGCGGAACCGCCAAGTTTATCCAGCACCGCCCCCGCTTCGGCCGAACCATAGCGCGACAGCACGTCGAGGTTTTCGACCGGTACGAACAGCTTGTCGCCGCCGGCATAGATCAGCTTCAGACAGTCATGCGGAATGCCGTCGACAACGACGGTTTCAAGGCTGTCGTATTTGCCGATACCGTGATCTTCGTGGACGACGTAATCGCCCTCGTGCAGCTGGCTGATTTCGAAAACGAAGGCGTCGCTTTTCTTTTTCTTCTTCGTCGTGCGGCTCAGGCGGTCGCCCAGCATGTCCTGTTCGGTCAGCACCAGCATATCGTCGGTTTCAAACCCGCGCTCCAGCCCCAGCACGGTGATGCCCACGGTTTTTGCGTCCAGCTTTTCCGGACTGTCGATATGTTCTGTTTTCAGCCCGTGTTCGGCGAAAATCGTCTGCAGACGGTCGGCAGCACCATTGCTGTAAGCTGCCAGCAATACCTTTTTGCCGCTGCCGGAAACTTTTTCGATATGCTCGCGGATCACGCCGTAGATATCGGCATTAGGCAGCGCGCGGATATCGCCGAAATCGCGGCTTTTGCGCGCGCCGCCGTCCTTTTGCCCGGGTGCCGGGTTGAACGGCGACAGGTCGTAAACGTCATGTTCTCGCAACCGCACTTCCCATTCCGACTGCGGCAGGTACAGGCTGTCCATCGGCACGGGACGATAGGCGGCTGCGTGATTGTCACCCTTTTTCCGGTTGGCGCTTTCGGCTTCCTGCATCGTGCGGCGTGCCTGATACAAGTCATCGACGGCCTTCAGGCGTTCGATATGCGCGTGTTCCACCTGATAATCCAGCGTCACGGTCGCATCGGGCGCGTAATCGAACAGCGTATCCAGCTGGCCGTAGTAAAGCGGCAGCCAATGTTCCATGCCCGCATATTTGCGGCCTTCGCTGATGGCTTCATAAAGGGGATCATCATCGCGCACCGTGCCAAAGGTTTCGCGGTAGCCGGAACGGAAACGCGCGATATTTTCCTCGGTCAGCAGCGCTTCGGATACGGGATAGAGCGTCAGCTCGTCGCGCTCCTCCGTCGTGCGCTGGCTCAGCGCGTCAAAGGCGCGGATGTTTTCGATCTCGTCGCCGAAGGTATCGATGCGCAAGGGGTCGGGCGAGCCGGAAGGAAAAATATCGATCAGACTGCCGCGGATGGCGTATTCGCCAGCTTCGCGCACGGTTTCGGTACGGTGATAACCGTTGGCCGTCATGAAGGCCTGCATCTGCGCCATATCAAGATCTTCGCCCTTGCGCGCGCTGAACACAGAATTTTTCAGGATGTCGCGCGGCGGTACGCGCTGCCCGACGGATGAAACGGTTGTCAGGATGATCAGCGGCGTGCCTTGCTTGCGATGCAGCAGGCGCGACAGCGTACGCAGGCGTTCGCCCACAACATCAGACGTCGGCGAGATACGGTCATAGGGCAGGCAATCCCAGGCGGGGAAGCGCAAGACTTCGACACCTTCGCCAAAAAACCGCAAGCCTTCGGAAATTTCCTCGAATCGCAGGTCATCGGAGCAGACATGGAGCACCGGCGCCCGGCTCTCGCGCGCGAGCCTGGCCAGCAAAACGGAATCGTATCCCTCCGGTACGCCAAAAAGGGGGTACCGTTGCGGTTTTTCCTTCAGCTTGGGACTGCTGGTCGTCATATCAATCCCTGTGGGTTTATTCCCCGCCTTTGCGGGTCGCCATTCGTATCATTTACCGGCGTAAAACGCCAATAAAAGCCGCACAACGGCGTTATCCTCGGCGGGCGGCACGGGCTCTGCACCTGTTATCCAGTTATATATGTCAGGGTCGCTGTTATTCAAAAAACGGTCATAGGCGGCGAGGTCATCGGTCCCGAAACCCGCCAGATGGGCATCGGCGAAGCGGCCCAGCAGCAAATCGACCTCCCGCGTGCCGCGATGCCAGCTGCGAAAGCCCAACTGCTTGCGTTTTATGGATATATTGTCCTCTGGACCGGTTTCGTGCATATTCAACCTGTTCAATTTCAAGGATCACAATGATGTCCGACAAAAATTTCTTCAAGGATAATTTCGTCCTGATTATCGGCCTCGCCCTGCCCGTGGTGCTGATGGTCGCCTTCATGATCGTCGCCAGCATGCCCCAGAAAATGGGCGCGCCGCCGAAATACGACCTGATTTTCTGGACCAGCGACTATTCCTACAACAAGCAGCGCCCTGTCAACGTGTCGCTGACCGTTCAGGACGGCGTGCTGAAGGCGCAATATACCAAAGTTCCCGACCCCAAATACCCGAACAGCCAATGGATCAAGCTGTACCAGTTCGAGGCAAAAACGCAGACCGTCCGCCAGCTGGAATTCGGCGATCCCTATGACATGGACAAGATCGACCCGTCGCGCGAAGACACGGTGGAAGCAACCAAAGGCCTGAAGCTCGACACCACCCTGAAATCGCCGGACGGTTTCGAACTGACGGCGGAAAACTACCGCCGTTACGGTCTGGTGAATGAAATCTTCGGCAGTTGGCGCAATGATTACAACATGAAGCTGCGCAACGGCTTGACCGCCGTGCCGCTGAAAACCGGCAACGCCAGCGAAACCTTTTACACCGGCACGACCAATTTTGTCGGCTGGGTGACGGGGACGAATTAACATGACCGCAAAACAGGATGCCCTTGTCGAAGTCGTCGATATCATCAAGCGCCACGGGCTGACGCTGGAGGAAGTCTATGCAGCCCTGCAAAACACCACCGAATTCAAGGCGGCGAAATCCAGCAGCCTGCTGATGCGCATTTTCGGGTACCTTGGCGGGCTGTTCGTCATTTCGGGCGTCGCCACCTTTATCGGCATGCAATGGAACGATATGGGTTCTATCGGCCAGATCATGTGCACGCTGGGCATCGGTTTCTGCATGTTCATCGCGGCACTGACCTGCTCGACGAACGACAAGCTGGAAATGGCGGCAACGCCCCTGTTCCTGCTGGCGGCCGTGTTGCAGCCGATGGGCATCGCGGTTGTGATGGATATTTTCTCCAGCGGCGGCAACCCCGCGCATGGCGTGCTGTTCCTGACCGGTATCATGATGATACAGCAGGGCTGCGCCTTCGTCGCCAAGGACCGCACGGTGCTGGCATTTACGACGCTGGTGTTTTCAGGCCTGTTCCTGTTCACCGCGCTTGACCTGCTGGAGATACCAGCCAAGCTGATCGGCATCGTGATGGGTACGTCCCTCACCTGTATCGGCTGGAGCCTTGATAAATCGAAGCACAAGCCGCTGGCATGGATCTGCTATCTTGCGGGTACCTGCATGGTCTTGTGCGCGGCGGCGGATGTGCTGCGCGACACGCCGTTCGAAATCCTGTTCCTCGGCCTGTCCTGCGGCGTTATTTTCCTGTCGACTGTGGCGCGCAGCCGGACATTGTTGGTCGTCGGCACGATCGCGCTGCTGGGTTATGTGGGGTATTTCATGGAGAAATATTTTGGCGGATTGCTGGCAGGGCCGATCGGCCTGATACTGGTCGGCGTGATGCTGATCGGCGCGGGCGTTGCCGCCGTGAAGGTGAACAACAAGTACATCAAGCAAAAAGGATAAGGCGTGACGGGGCGGCCCTTTATCCTCGACCCGCTCTTTCAGGCCGTCAAAACCGTGCCGGGCGTGGGGCCACGCATGAGCAAGCTGCTGGAAAAGGTGGCGGGCCCCCGTGTCTCCGACCTGTACTGGCACCTGCCCGCCGGTGTCATCGACCGCCGTTTTTCGCCGAAACTGCGCGACCTGATCGGCGTGGCGGAGGCGGTGGCGACCGTCACCATCCGTATCGAGGGGCATTTCCCGCCCAAGCGCCCCGGCCTGCCCTATCGCATCAAGGGCACGGACGGCACGGGCTGGATCGACCTGACATTCTTCCATGCGCAGGGCGATTATCTGGAGGTGCAATTCCCCGTTGGCGAAGACCGCGTGGTGAGCGGCCGCATCGAGCATTACAACGGGTTGCTGCAAATGCCGCATCCCGATTACGTGACAACACCCGAAACCGCGAACCAAATCCCCGCCATCGAGGCCGTATATCCGCTGACCGCCGGACTGACCCAAAAAATGTCGGCCAAGATCATGCGCGCGGCTCTGGCGAAAATTCCCGTGCTGGATGAATGGCTGGACCCGGCCTATCAGGCGCGCGAACAAATGCCGCGCTGGCACGAAGCGATCCAGCAGGCGCATAACCCCGCCGATGCGGAAGGCATATCGCCGGAACACCCCGCGCGCCGCCGCCTTGCCTATGACGAATTGCTGGCGAACCAATTGACGATGGCGCTGATGCGGGTGAACCAGCGGCAGCAAAAGGGCCGCGCGCTGGCGGGGGACGAGGCGCTGTTCCAGAAGGCGCTCGGCGCATTTCCGTTCGATCTGACGAATTCGCAAAAATCCGCCGTCGCGCAAATCCGCGAAGACCTGCAAAAGCCCCTGCGTATGCACCGCCTGTTGCAGGGCGATGTGGGCAGCGGCAAGACGGCCGTCGCCTTCCTCGCCATGATCCACGCCATCGGCAGCGGATGTCAGGCCGCCATCATGGCACCCACCGAAATCCTTGCAAGGCAGCACGAAAAAACCGTCGGCGCGCTGGCGGCAAAAATCGGACTGAAGGTTGTGACGCTGACAGGCCGCGACAAGGGCAAGTCACGCAGCGCCATCCTTGAAGCGATTGCCGACGGGTCGGCACATATCGTGATCGGCACCCATGCGCTGTTTCAGGAAGATGTTGTTTTCAAGGATCTCGCCCTTGTCATCATCGACGAACAGCACAGGTTTGGCGTGCATCAACGCCTGCTGCTCAGCGAAAAAGGGCAGACCGCCGATATGCTGGTGATGACGGCAACGCCCATCCCGCGCACCCTCACCCTCACCGTCTATGGCGATATGGAGGTGAGCATATTGAGCGAGAAACCGGCAGGCCGCCAGCCCATCGACACAAGGCTGGTGTCGGACGAACGCATCGAGGAAGTGCTGCAGGGTTTGCAGCGCAAGATCGAAACGGGCGACCGCATTTACTGGGTCTGCCCGCTGGTCGAGGAATCGGAAAAGCTCGACCTTGCCGCCGCCGAAGAACGCTTTGCGATGATGAGCCACCGCTTCAAGCGCGTCGGCCTGCTGCACGGGCGCATGAAGCCCGCCGAAAAAGACGCGGTGATGGAAAAATTCGCCAAGGGCGAGCTCGATATCCTCGTCTCCACGACCGTCATCGAGGTCGGCGTGGATGTTCCGGAGGCGACCGTGATGGTGATCGAACATGCCGAACGCTTCGGCCTTGCCCAACTGCACCAGCTGCGCGGGCGCATCGGGCGCGGATCGGGAAAATCGGTCTGCATCCTGCTCTATAATTCCAAGCTCAGCGAGATCGCGAAAAAACGCCTTTCTACTATCCGCGACTCCGAAGACGGCTTTTTCATTTCCGAACAGGATTTGAAACTGCGCGGCGCGGGCGAGATGCTGGGCACGCGCCAGAGCGGACTGCCCGAATTCCGCCTCGCCCATCCCGAATTCCATGCCGACCTGATACAAACCGCGTTCGACGACGCGCGCCTGATGCTCGACCGCGACCCGCAATTGCTGTCGGAACGCGGGCTTGCGCTGCGCACCCTGCTTTATCTGTTCGAGCGGGACACGGCGATCAAGTATTTGCGGTCGGGATAATCAGCGCTGTGATTGCTGCACAACCTGCAACAGCACATCATTCACCTTGTCGGGGCCCAGCACCTTGGTGGTGTTTTTCGACAGGCGCGCCTTGATGGCGGGAACGTCGATGACGTTGTTTTTCATCAACCCGTGGCCCGTCCCCAGCGCGCCATAAAGGTCGCTGATATAGGCATCGGCCAGTTTCGGCTCCATCGCCTTGACCTTGTCTTTGGTGCCATATGGCACCTCGAGCGAGATCACGAGGCTAACCTGCTGCGTCAGGCCCTTTTCGGTGATAATCGGCAGCACCAGCGGCTTCATGTCGAGATATTCGAAATCAGGCGTGGCGGCCGCCGCTTGCTCGCCGCCCTCGCCTTCCGCGGCAACGGCGATTGCGGGCGCCATCAGCACCATCCCCAGAAATCCGAATAAAATCATCAACCTGCGCATTTTGCCCTGCCATCATATATCCACCTGTTATTTTATGGCAGTTAGGTTAAGCAAAGGTAAAAATGCGCCTGTCGAGCGGGTTAGGCGGCTTTGTTGAGCGCGCTGTGACGGATGCCGTAGGCGAAATAGATCAGCACCCCCACCACAAGCCACAGCACGAAACGCAGATGCGTTTCAGGCGGCAGGAAGCAGATCAGCGCACCACAGGACAAAACGCCTAGGAAAGGGACAGCCAGTCCGCCCGGAGTTTTGAACGGACGCGGCAGGTTCGGCTGTTTCACGCGCAGCATGATGACCCCGCCGCAGACGAGCACGAAGGCTGCCAGTGTGCCGATATTCGTCAGCTCCGCCAGCGCGCCGAGCGGGATAAAGCCCGCCATGACCGCCATGATAACGCCGCAGATAACGGTGGTGCGGACAGGTGTGCGGGTCTTTTCGTTTACTTCGCCCAGCGACAGGGGCAGCAGGCCGTCACGCGACATGGCGAAGATAATGCGGGTAAGGCCGTAATACAGCACCAGCATAACGGTCGTCAGGCCGGCGATAACGCCCGCCGATACCAGCGCCGCACCCGCCTTGAAACCGATCGCCGACAACGCATCGGCAACGGGGGACGACGTATTCAGCGTGTCGTATTTCACGACACCGGTCAGCAGGCCGGAAACGACGATGTAAATAATCGTGCAGAAAATCAGCGACGCAAGGATGCCGATAGGAACGTCTTTCTGCGGGTTGCGCGCTTCCTCGACCGCCGTGGAAACCGCATCGAAGCCGACATAGGCGAAGAACACCAGCGACGCACCGGCCAGAATGCCGAAATGCTTGCCGTCCTCGCCCGTGCCGAACCAGCCGAAGGGCATGAAGGGAGTCCAGAGTTCTTTCGCCTTGGCGACGTCCATGAACACGACCTTGCCCGCCACATAGACGAAAACGCCAATCGTCAGCAGCTTGATGAAAACCATCGCCGCGTTCAGGCGCGCGCTTTGCTTCACGCCCACGATCAGCATGACCATCAGCAGCATGATGATCATGACGGCAGGCAGGTTCACGATACCGCCATCGGCAACCTGTGTCATGACTCCGTTCACCTCGACGCCCTTGGTGGCCCAGGGTCCTTTGGTCAGCATTTCAGGCAGCGGCATATCCATCGAGGCAAGGCCGCGTTTCAGGTATCCCGACCAGCCATTCGCGACCGCCGCAACCGAAACGCCGTATTCCAGCACCAGATCCCAGCCGATCACCCAGGCGATAAATTCGCCGAAGGCAGCATAGGAATAGCCGTAGGCAGAACCGCAACCGCCGACGCTGGCGGAAAGCTCGGCATAGGCGAGCGCGGCGAAGGCGCAGGCGATGCCGGAGACGACGAAGGACAGGACGACCGCAGGGCCGGACTGCGTTGCCGCCGCGACACCCGTCAAAACGAAAATCCCCGTGCCGATGATCGCGCCCACGCCCAGCAGGGTCAGGTCCCATGCCGACAGCACGCGGTTGAGCGCAGGGCCCGAGCTTTCGGAATTGGCGGGTTTCTTGCGGAAAAAGGTGGCCGCGCTGAACAACGACGTCATTGAAGTATCATCTCCTGAATGGATTTCGTTATGGTATTGATAAGACTATAGATAATAAAAAACGTACTGGGAAGCCGGAATATAATCGTTTATTCTCTTTTTGGTAAATAGAAGGTATTTCAGCATGGCCGTACTTCCCACGAACCCGAAAGACAAGGCGCATATCTACCAGCTGGTGGCGGGCCTGACCGCCGTCACGCTGATTATTATCGGCTGCCTGATCATCCTGCTGCCCTTCTTTCCGGCCATCCTGCTCTCCACCATTTTCACGCTCGCCACATGGCCAGCCTTTGAATGGATTTTGTCACGCACGAAAAACCGCACCGTGCTGGCCTCTACGCTCATGACTCTTCTGCTGGCCGCCTGCTTCATCGCGCCGCTGGTCATCATCGGCACCAGCATCGCGGAAAACTACCAGAAGGTTTATGACGGCATCATGACCTTCCTGCAGGGCGATTCCAGCACGACTGCCGCGTCCCTCGCCTCGGTCAAATATATCGGCCCTTACCTTGAAAAGTTCTGGATCATGTTCTCGACCGACAAGGCGCGCATGATGGAAACGCTGAAGGAATATGCGCGCCCCACTTCGGCCGTGCTGCTGCGCATGGGCTCCACCATCGGCTACGGCATGCTTGACATCACGCTGGGCGTTATCATTTCCTACTTCTTTTTCCGCCACGGCACGCATGTGGCCGTGCGCATCCGCGCATTGTCGGAGCGTTTTGGCGGCGAATACGGCAACAAATTGCTGACTGTCACCACCAACACGCTGATCGGCGTGGTTTACGGTATCCTTGGCACAGCGTTGCTGCAGGGCGTGGTCGCCGCAATCGGTTTCATGATCGCGGGCATCCCCGGCGCAACCTTCCTTGGCCTCATGACCTTCTTCCTGTCGCTGGTACCGATGGGCCCGCCGCTGATCTGGGGTCCGGCCGCGCTTTGGCTATTCTCCGAAGGGCAGACCGGCATGGCGATCTTCCTTGTGCTGTGGGGCGCGCTTGTCGTGGGTTCGATTGACAACTTCATGAAGCCCTATTTCATCAGCCGCGGATCGGATCTTCCCCTGCTGCTCGTCCTGCTGGGCATTATGGGCGGCATGGTGGCGTTCGGCTTCATCGGTATCTTCATCGGTCCGACGCTGCTGGCCTTGGCCTATGCGATGATCATCGAATGGTCAACCACGCGCAGCACCGTAAAAACAGCCGACCTGAAAACGAAAAACCTGCCTTCTTAGGGGCAGGTTTTTCAGCTTCGCTTATCTTTTAAAATTCAGTTCGTGCAAACCGGCTTTGTGGTGGTGCTGGTCTGCCATGAATGCTGCGCCCATTGGCGGATCTTCGGCTTGTCCATCGACAGCGCCTGATCGATGCGCGGCGAAAAACGCTTGCAGAAGGTCGAGGTGGACATCGCAATCGCATGCTGAGAAATCTGGTTGGCAAGGTTCGTGCGCAGCGTGTGCAGCTTGACCTCGGGATCGCCCGAACCGGAGCGGCGGTAATAGCTGATCAGGTCGTTTTCGTAGCCGGAAATCAGGCCTTTGTTTTTCTGCGTGAAGCTCTGGTACTTCATGTACATCTGGGGCCCTTGGGGCATCTTCATGCAGGTCAGGCCGATGACCATCAGCTCCGAATGGATGCGCAGGCCTTGCTCGGCTTCGAATTCCTTGGGCGTATAGCAGCCGGAGGAACCCTTTGCATCTGCCGCGATCGGGGACAGGCAAAGCGACAAAACCAGAGCGAGGGCAAATTTTTTCATGCGGGGCATCCTGTGAAACATATAGTCCTGAATTGACCGGAGTTTTACAGCAAATGCCCGATATTGTCCAGAAGCCGATTAGACCGGCGTCAAAACCTCAGCCTTTTCAAAGTACAAAAGCAGGTTATCCACCACCAGCTGCGCCATCGCGCCGCGTGTTTCATGGGTGGCGCTGCCCACATGGGGCTGCAGCACGACGTTATCGAGTCTGCACAGCGCGCTTGGCACATCCGGTTCTTTTTCAAAGACATCGAGGCCGGCACCCGCGATGACCCCCGACTCCAGCGCGTCGATCAGCGCCTTTTCATCCACGATTTTGCCGCGCGCGATATTGACCAGCACGCCGTCACGCCCCAGCGCCTTCAAAACCCTGGCATCGACCAGATGATGCGTATCCGCCGTATAGGGGCAGGCAACCATTAATATGTCGGATTTCGCCGCCATTTCTTCGAGGTTCGCGACAAAGGGATAGGATACCTTTTTGTCGCGCGGACCGTGATAGATGATGTTGAGGCCAAAGGCTTCGGCGCGTTTGGCAATCGCCTGCCCGATGCGCCCCAGCCCGACAATCCCCATCGTCTTGCCGCGCAGCGACCTGCCCAGCGGCATCGGCCCTTTTTTGATCCATTGCCCGCTGCGGACATATATGTCGCCCTCGACCGTCCGGCGGAACACCGCCAGCGTCAGGGCGATGCCGATATCGGCCGTGTCGTCGGTCAGCACATCGGGGGTGTTGGTGACGATAACCCCCTGCTCCTTGGCGACCTTCACATCGACGCTGTCATAGCCGACCCCGAAATGGCTGATGATTTCCAGGTTCGGCAGCGCGCGGATGATTTTGGCGGTCACGCCGAAAAAGGCGGTGCTGACCATTCCTGTAATATTATTGCGTACTTCGTTGAGTTTCGCCTCGGGGTTTTCGGCCTGCCAGAGCTTGTGAATCCGGTAATTTTTCTCCAACTGCTCCAGCTGGGCGGCAGGAATAGGCCCCATCACGAGAACTTCTTGAGCCATAACGGATTTTTCCACCCTAATTAGACATAAAATTATGGACAAGCCATAAAAGATATGGTTAATAGTTCCAGCACCAGAACCATCGTTCAGAGTTTAAATTGCAGGATTGAGAATGCAATGAGCAAAAAGCTCTACATAAAGACCTGGGGTTGTCAGATGAATGTCTATGACAGCCAAAAAATGGCCGATGTTCTGGCCCCCCTCGGCTATGCGCCGGTGGACGCGCCCGAAGGCGCCGACCTGATGATCCTCAATACCTGCCATATCCGCGAAAAGGCGACCGAAAAGGTGTTCTCCGACCTCGGCCGTTTGCGCGACCATAAGGAAGAAAAAGCCGAAAAAGGCGAAAAAGCGCTGATCGCCGTCGCCGGCTGCGTGGCGCAGGCCGAAGGCCCGGTCATCCTGCAGCGCGCAAAATACGTCGATATGGTGTTCGGCCCGCAGACTTATCACCGCCTGCCCGAAATGATCCTGAGCGCGAATGGCGGGGAGCGCGTGGTGAACACCGATTTCCCCGTTGAATCGAAATTCGACAACCTGCCAGCCGCAACGTCGCAAGGCCCCTCCGCCATGCTGTCGGTGCAGGAAGGCTGCGACAAGTTCTGCACTTTCTGTGTCGTGCCCTATACCCGCGGCGCGGAATATTCCCGTCCCGTGCAGCAGATTCTGGACGAAGCAAAAAAATCCGTCGAACAGGGCGCAAAAGAAGTCATGCTACTCGGCCAGAACGTCAACGCGTTCCACGGCGAAGGCGAAGGCGGATCATGGGATCTTGCCCGCCTGATCGATGCGCTGGCGCAGATCAACGGCCTCGAGCGTATCCGCTACATGACCTCGCATCCCAGCGACATGAATGACGCGCTGATCGACGCGCATGGCAGCATCGCAAAGCTGATGCCCTTCCTGCATCTGCCGGTGCAAAGCGGTTCCGACCGCATCCTTGAATTGATGAACCGCAAGCACACCGCCGCGCAGTACCTCGACATCATCACACGCGTGAAAAAGGTACGCCCCGATATCGCTCTGTCGTCGGATTTCATCGTCGGCTTCCCGGGCGAAACCGAAGAAGACCATGCGGCGACGGTCGAAATGGTGAAACAGGTCGGTTTTGCGTCCTGCTATTCGTTCAAATACAGCCCCCGCCCCGGCACCCCCGGCGCAGTCATGGGCGGCATCGTTCCCGAAGCTGTGAAGGACACGCGCCTGCATGAACTGCAGGCGATTTTGTTTGCGCAGCAATCCGAATTCAACCAGCGCAGCGTCGGCAAAACGATGCAGGTGCTGTTCGACCGCAAGGGCGACAAGGACGGCCAACTCCTCGGCAAATCGCCGTGGAACCAGTCGGTCTATGTGACCGCGCCGGAACGCCTGTATGGCGGGATGGTCGATGTAACCATTGAGAAGGCCTTCCAGAACGGGATGGCCGGTACTATCGCGACGACTGAAACAACAACAAAAACCCCTAGCCAGAAGAAGGAAGCAGCATGAGCAACCCCCATCACAAGCATCCGCAATCCAAACCGGAAGGCGCACTGCATACCATCAAGCTTGACTCCCCGAGCGATGTCACTCTCGCCCGCATCCTGTACCGTCAGGACCGCGGCCACCTGCACCAATATTTCGGCCAGAAGTTCAACGTCCAGTTCGACGTGAACTACAACCCCGACACCGTCGCCTTCTACGGCAGCGAAGAAAACGCGACCCGCGTGAGAAAAGCCTTCGACATGCTGTCGGGCCAGGTTGAATCCCGCGCGCATATCGACAAGGACGCGATCAGCAAGATCGCAGCGCAGCTGAACCCCAATGCAGGCCTTTCCGCCGCATCCCCCGCTGCCGCAGCCTTCAAGGCCGCGAACCAGAACAAGCCGTCCTCGCCCAAGCACGAAGGCGGATCTGCAGGCGCGGCATTCCAGGCGCTGAACCCCGCGCAGGAAAACCTTGCGAAGCTGATCGCCGAAAACGACCTGATTTTCGCGCTCGGGCCTGCCGGTACAGGTAAAACCCACGTGGCGGTCGTGAAGGGCATCGAAGCCCTGAAAAACGGCGACGTGAAGAAACTGCTGCTCGCACGCCCTGCGGCTGAAGCCGGCGAGAAAATCGGCTACCTGCCCGGCGACGCGAACGCGAAACTCGCCCCCTACATGCGCCCCATCTATGACGAGCTGGACAAAGCATTCGGTCCCGGCAAATACAAGGGCATGATGGAAAACGGTGTCATCGAGATCGTGCCGATCGGCTACATGCGCGGCCGTACCTTCGACGAAGCCTTCATCATCGTCGATGAATCCCAGAACCTGACCCGCGAGCAGACCAAGATGGCCATTACCCGTATCGGTAAAGGCTCGAAAATGGTCATGACCGGCGACCCCCAGCAGATCGACCTGCGCGACAAGAATGACTCCGGCCTGATGTGGGCTTCGCAGATCATGGAAGGCAAAACCGGCGCAGCGACGCAGGTGTTCGAGCAGACGCACGTCGTCCGTTCGGAAATCGTGCAGACGTTTGTGGCGGCGGTCGATGAATTCGAAGGCCTCGACAAGCCGAAATACGATGCCCCCGGCGCAACGCCCTCACCGGCAAAAGGCCAAACAAATCAACCGCCTAAGCCCGGCCAGTGGTAATAGCGGCTGATTAACCAATATTTACGTTTTACTGTTAAAGTAGGGTTAGTGTACAACTAACCCTACTTTTTCTTTTCAGGAGAACCACTTGACCAAGCAAGCCGTCCGGCGCGTCGGACTTCAGTTCGATGACAATGCCCTCGTCCCCCTGCTTTTCGGCGAACACGACATGCACCTCGCCCAGATCGAGGAAGAACTGGACATCGAGATCGCCAGCCGCGGCAACGAAGTGGTCATCATCGGCCCGAAACCCAAAATCGCCGCGGCGCAGGCCGTGTTCGATGTGCTGTGGGAACGCCTGCTGAAGGGCCTGCCCGTCGCGACCGAAGACGTGACCGCCGCCCTCAACGTCGTCAAAAGCCCGATGAACCAGGGCAGCCGCGATATGGCCATGGCCGCGCTGAAGGAGCCGCAGGTCAAGCTGCAGACGAAAAACAAGCAGATCACCCCCCGCACGCCGAAACAGGCCGAATACCTTGATGCGATCAAGAACAATTCCCTTGTCTTCGGCCTCGGGCCCGCCGGTACGGGCAAGACCTTCCTTGCCGTCGCGCAGGCCGTGACCATGCTGCAATCCGGCGAAGTCGACCGCATGATCCTGACCCGCCCCGCGGTCGAGGCCGGCGAAAGCCTCGGCTTCCTGCCCGGCACGATGCAGGAAAAAATCGACCCCTATCTGCGCCCGATTTACGACGCTTTGAATTACATGCTGCCCGCCGAACAGCTGGCGCGCAGGCTTGCAGACGGTACGATCGAAATCGCGCCGCTCGCCTTCATGCGCGGCCGCACGCTCGGTTCCTGCGTCGTCATCCTTGACGAGGCGCAGAACACCACGCCCACCCAGATGAAAATGGCGCTGACCCGTATCGGGGAGAACAGCAAGATGATCATCACCGGCGACCTGTCGCAAACCGACCTGCCGCATGGCCAGAAATCGGGCCTGCGCGACGCGGTCGAGGTGCTGAAGGGCGGCAAGGACATCGCCTTCGTCGCCTTCGGCGATGCCGATGTCGTGCGTTCCCGCCTTGTGCGCGAAATCGTCGCAGCCTACGAAAAACGCGATGCCGCAAACCCGAACAAATACGGCAAGGACACGCCATGATCAGCCTGACCATCCAGATCGACTACGCCTCGGCCAAGTGGAAAAAAGCCTTCGCCAAGATGGACCGCAAGATCGAGGAAGCCGTGGCCGCAGCGTTCCTGGACGCGAAAAAGCCCAAGTCTTTTGACGGCCGCAATTTCGACATCGCTGTCGTATTGTCGGACGACAAGATGATGAAAGACCTGAACCACACCTTCCGCGCCAAGAACAAGGCGACGAACGTGCTGTCCTTCCCGCAGTTGAAGATCAAGGGGCTAAAGGCGAAAGAACTTGATGCCTTCCCCAAGGTCGATGCCATTCCGCTGGGCGATATCGTGATCGCGCACCAGACGGTCGCCAAGGAATGCAAGGAACAGAAGAAAACCATCGAAAACCACACGCTGCACCTTGTGATCCACGGCACGCTGCACCTGCTGGGCTATGACCACATGAACGCCAAGGACGCGAAGGTCATGGAAAAACTGGAATGCGCCATCCTTGCCAGCATGGGATACCCCGATCCCTATGCGGAACCTGTAACAGCCAAGAAACGTAAGAAATAACGTGGAAGACAACGCCCTCAAAAAACCCGAACCCACCGTTGAACCCGCCCCGGAAGTAAAATCCGATGCGGAAAAAGGCCTGTTCGGCTGGGTAAAAAACCTCCTGCCCGCCAAGGAAACCGCGCATGACGACGACAGCCTGCGCGACGCGATCGAGGAGCTGATCGAGGAGCAGACCGACACCCCGCAATCCGCCGTCGCCGCGCATGAACGCCGCCTGATTTCCAACATCCTTGAACTGCGCGACCTGCCCGTGCTGGACATGATGGTGCCGCGCGCCGACATCGTGGCGATTAGCATCGATGCCGGGCGCGATGAACTTTACGCGCTGCTCGCCCAAAAGCCGCACAGCCGCATTCCGGTCTATAAGGGCGACCTCGACAACATCCTTGGCGCGGTCAACATCAAGGACATCGTGGCGCATCTGGCCAACAACACGCCGTTCGAAATCAAGGAAGTGATGCGCGACGTGCTGGTGGTGTCGCCCGCCATGCGCGTCCTCGACCTGCTGCTGCAAATGCGCCAGTCCAAGGTGCATATGGCCTTCATCGTCGATGAATTCGGCGGCATCGACGGCCTGATCACCATCAACGACCTTGTCGAATCCATCGTCGGCGAGCTGGACGACGAATACGAATTCGACCTGACCCCGCAATTGATCGAGCGCCCCGACGGATCGGCGATCGTCGATGGCCGCTACGCCATCACCGAATTTGAAAAACAATACGGCGAGACGTTTGCGGAGAACGAGGAATACGAGGAAGTCGATACCATGGGCGGCCTTGTCACCTTTATCGCAGGCCATGTTCCCACACGCGGCGAAGTCATCCGCCATCAGGCAAGCGGCGTTGAATTCGAGGTTATTGATGCCGATCCGCGCCGTGTGACGCGCATCCGCCTGCGCAACCTGCCCAAGAAACAGCCGGCCGCCGCATCATGACCTGCTGCAACATTACTTCGCTTGAAGGCCTGACCGGCTTTAAACGCTATGCGGCCGCATTCCTGCTGGGTACGCTGACCGTGCTGGCGATGCCGCCGGTCGGGCTGTTCCCCATCCTGTTCCTGACCGTGCCCGCCTTTGCAACCCTCGCCCGTTTTGCGCCGACGCGCTGCAAAAGCTTCGGCGTGGGCTGGGCGTTCGGCGCGGGTTATTTCATTTTCGGCCTGTACTGGGTCAGCGCCGCGTTGTTCGTGGATATCGAACAATGGAAATGGGTGCTGCCGCTGTCGCTGATTGTCGGCCCCGCCGTGCTGGCGCTTTGCTACGGCTTCATCCCGCTGTTCGCCCGCTGCCTGCGCAACCACGAAGCCGCCCATGCCATCGGTTTCGCCGCCGCCTGGAGTCTGGTCGAATACGGGCGCGGGCATTTGCTGACGGGTTTTCCGTGGAACCTGCCGGGTTATGCGTGGCATCACGTGCTGCCGGTGCTGCAATCGACCGCCTTTGTCGGCATCTATGGACTGACCGCGCTGACGCTGTTCTGGGCGATGATCCCGGTTTTTCGCGCGCATCGCACGCTGCGCCATATTGCTGTCATGTCGCTGGTATTCGTGACGGTGGCGGGCGCGGTGCGCCTGTCGGTCAACCCGACCGAATATGCCGCAGGCGCGCCTTATGTGCGCCTTGTGCAGGGAAATATCCCGCAGGAAACCAAGTGGAACAAGGACGACGACTGGCGCAATTTCGAAAAACAGCTGAACCTGACCGCGACCAAAACCGACCGCGCGCCCGACGCCGTGATCTGGCCCGAAACGGCGGTGAATGCCGACCTGTACCAGTTCCCCGAAATCGCGCAAATTATCGCGATGAAGCTGCCGGGCAATGCGACCGGCCTGCTGGGTTCGCTGCGCGTCGATGTGCGCAATCCCAACCATCCCTATTTCTACAACAGCATTACTGCGCTGGATAAAAAGGCCAAGGTCGTCGGCAACTACGACAAGCATCACCTTGTGCCGTTCGGCGAATTCATACCCTTCCGCGAAAAAATTTCGTTCAAGCCGATCGCCATGGCTGTATCCGGCGTGGGCGATTTCACGCGCGGCCCCGGCCCGCAGACTTTGCACGTAAACGGTTTGCCGGGCTTCAGCCCGCTTGTCTGTTACGAAGTCATCTTCCCGGGCGAGGTCGCCGATCCGCTCAACCGCCCCAAATGGCTGGTCAACGTGACCAATGACGGCTGGTACGGCAGAACCGCAGGCCCGCGCCAGCATTTCGCCATGGCGCGGGTGCGCGCAATTGAAGAAGGCCTGCCCCTTGCCCGCGCCGCCAATACCGGCATTTCCGGCATGATCGACCCGCTGGGCCGCGTGATGGCTAAAAAACGTCTTGGCACAACGGGATATGTCGATGCCCTGCTGCCTGACGCAATTCCGGCGACCCCTTACGCGCTTTATAAAGACTCGTTTTTCTGGCTGTTGCTGGCTGGATTTGCCGCGATTGCGGTACGGTTGAACGGCAGATGCCGCTCAACACAGGATTGAATACCATCGTATGTTGACAATGCTGCGTTGCAAGCCTAGTCTCTTGCAAAATCGGAACAGTTGTTAAGGTATTCAACCATGCCCCGCACCCGCAATCATCAGGACAGCCCCCACCCCGTCGATGTGTTTGTCGGCAACAAGGTGAAAAACCGCCGCCTGATGCTGGGCATGAGCCAGGACGAACTGGCAAAATCCTGCGGCATCACTTTCCAGCAGATCCAGAAATACGAACGCGGCACCAACCGCATTTCACTCAGCCGCCTGACGGAAATTGCGGCGGCCCTGAAGTCGCAGCTGGAATTCTTTACCGAAGGCTGCGCGGCGCTGCTGCCGGGTGCAGCCAAGGGCGGTGCGCGCGGCATGGCTGACAACAAACAGGCTGATTTCGAGCCCGAAGCCATGAGCCGCGACAAGATCGAGCTGCTGCGCGCCTATGACAGCATCGAAAGTACCGCGCACAAGCGCCAAGTGGTTGATATGGCGAAGGCTCTGGGCAAGAAAAAATAGCCCCGCCTGCCGCGCGCGCCTTAAAAAGCTTGTTGCCCTGCAATAATCGCTCACGTATAAATATCACCTGTAAATCATTCGCATTTAGGTACGAGGGGCGACATCATGGCTGACCAAAAATACATTTTCACGAGCGAGTCCGTAGGCGAAGGCCACCCCGACAAACTGTGCGACCGCGTGTCCGATGCCATCGTCGATGCTTACCTGAACGCCGATCCCTATGCCCGTGTCGCGGCGGAATGCCTTGCGACAACAGGCTTCCTCTGCATCGCGGGCGAAACGCGCGGCCCCGCCTCCATCGACCGCGACCTGATCGAAACCGTCGCCCGCCACGCCGTGCGCGACATCGGTTACAAGCAGGAAGAATTCCATTGGGAAAAAATCAAGGTTGATGTGCGTCTCCACGCGCAATCCGCCGATATCGCCGTGGGCGTCGATGCCGCCGGCAACAAGGACGAAGGTGCCGGGGACCAGGGCATCATGTTCGGTTATGCCTGCCGCGAAACCGAAAGCCTGATGCCGGCTGCCATCCATTACTCCCACGCGATCCTGAAATCGCTGGCCGAAGCCCGCCATTCCGGCGCGCTGTTCAAGCTCGGCCCCGATGCGAAAAGCCAGGTATCGCTGGAATACGTGAACGGCAAGCCCGTGCGCGCGACCTCCGTCGTCGTCTCCACCCAGCACGACGCGTCGCTGTCCCAGGACGAAGTGCGCGAAATGGTGCGCCCGCATGTCGAAAACATACTGCCGCAGGGCTGGATGTGCGATGAAAGCCAGTTCTACGTCAACCCGACCGGCCGTTTTGTCATCGGCGGCCCGGATGGCGACTGCGGCCTGACCGGTCGCAAGATCATCGTCGATACTTACGGCGGCGCAGCGCCCCATGGCGGCGGCGCATTCTCCGGCAAGGACCCGACGAAGGTTGACCGCTCGGCTGCCTATGCCGCGCGTCACGCCGCGAAAAACATCGTAGCGGCCGGCCTTGCCGACAAATGCACGATTCAGGTGTCCTATGCCATCGGCGTGTCGCACCCGATCTCGCTCTACGTCAATACGCATGGCACCGGCAAATACAGCGATGACGCGATTGCGCAGGCGCTGCAGGCCGTGGCCGATTTCCGCCCCCGCGCGATCCGGGAACGTCTGAACCTGAATAAGCCCATCTATGCCCGCACCGCCGCCTACGGCCATTTCGGTCGTACACCGGAGGCGGATGGCGGCTTCACTTGGGAAAAACCCGACCTCGTGCAGGCGCTGAAGGATGAACTCGGCTCCAAAAAATACGCGGCCGCCGAAGGCAAAGTGACGGAACTGAAGCGGTAATCAAGTGCCCTTCAACAAACTCATCCAAGGCTACAAGGCGTTCCACAAGGAACATTTCGGGCCCGGCAAGAAGCTGTTTCATACGCTTGTGCGCGACGGGCAGAACCCCGAAGTGCTGATGATCGGCTGTTCGGATTCCCGCGCCGATCCCGCCATCATCACCCATGCCGCGCCCGGCGATATCTTCGTGGTGCGCAACGTGTCCGCCATCGTGCCCGCCTATACCCGCGACCTTGGCCACCACGGCACCTGTTCGGCGATTGAATTCGCCGTGCGCGGGCTGAAGGTCAAGCAGATCGTCGTCATGGGGCACAGCATGTGCGGCGGCGTGCGCGCGCTTGCCGAGCGCGACCTTGTCGCCGAGCATTTCGAATTCCTGCCGCAATGGGTCGATATCGCCAGATCCGCGCTGGTGACCACCAAGAAAGCGACCGAGAAACTACCCGATGAAGAACGCGCGCGCGAGCTGGAAAAAGCCGTCGTGCTGGTATCCTACCGCAACCTGCACACCTTCCCGTGGATCGAGGAACGCCTGATGAGCGGCGAGTTGACCATCCACGCCTGGTATTTCGACATGGCCAAGGGCAAGCTGCTGGAATACAACCCGCTGACCACCCGCTTCGAAGACCTCGACGACGGCAAGGGCATCAAGAAACGTGATAAATGAAGACGAGATTATTCGTTATTACGGTCGCCGGCGCGGCAAGGCGCTGCGGCCGGACCGCCAGAGCGCGTATGACGAGATCACGCCCTGGGCGCGCATCGTTTTGCCTGCGGGCGACAGCCTGATCGACCCGCGCAGCCTGTTCGATTTCCCCGTGCGCGAAGTCTGGATGGAAATCGGCTTCGGCGCGGGCGAACAGCTGATCCATCAGGCCGTCCACCACCCCGATATCGGCATGATCGGCTGCGAACCGTTCATGAACGGCGTGGCGTCCCTCTGCCGCGACATGCGCGACAACAAAATCCGCAATATCCGCATCTGGCAGGATGATGTGCGCCTGCTGATGCCGCGGTTGATGGAAAAAAGCATTTCCCGCCTGTTCCTGCTGAATTCCGACCCGTGGCCGAAAACGCGCCATCACCGCCGCCGCGTGGTGCAGACCGAAAACCTCGACGCGTTCCACCGGCTGCTGAAACCGGGCGCGGAATTCCGCCTGTCGTCAGACGTGCCTGCGCTGAACGCGTGGCAGCTGGAAAAAACCTTCCTGCATCCCGGTTTTGAATGGCTGGCCAATTGCGCCGCCGACTGGCGCACCCGCCCCGCCGACATGCTCGGCACCCGCTATCAGGCCAAGGGACTCGTGCAGGGGCGCGAGACGATGTTCTTTAATTTTAAGGCTAAATAGCCGATTTTCATAGATTATGAAAATAAATAGCAAATAAATCCAAATTTATTTTCAGCGAAAAGCCTGCAAAAAACGCGGGAAATACGCAGTTACCCCCCTATTTTCCTTGCAAAACCGCATGGTTGCTGTATAAAAGCACTCAAATATAACCCGGCATACAAAAGGGTGGGCTCTCAAAAAGAGCCCGCCCTTTGTGCTGAATAAGGCCCAAAAACGAGAAACATGGATAAGTCGCCGCTGAGCAAAAAAGTCGAAAAAGCGATCAGCCCCGCCGCCGAAGGCATGGGGTTTGAAATCGTGCGCGTCATGATGGTGGGCGTCGGCTCCGGCAAACCTACCTTACAGATCATGGCCGAACGCCCCGATGGCACGATGAGCCTCGACGACTGCTCGAAACTGTCGCAGGCGATTTCCGCCGTGCTGGATGTGGAGGGCGTGATTGACTCGGCTTACTACCTCGAAGTTTCCTCCCCCGGCATCGACCGCCCGCTGACGCGCCTGAAGGATTTCGAGCGCTGGAAGGGTTTCGAGGCGAAGGTGGAACTTGACCAGCCCGTTGCCGGGCAAAAAAAATTCAAAGGCATGCTGATGGGCACCGCAGAGGGTGACATCATCAACGTGCAGACCGAGGACGGCACCTTGCGCGGCCTTCCGTTCGGGCATGTCCAGAAAGCCAAATTGGTTTTGACGGACGAACTCCTCAAAGCAGCGCAGCAGAAAAAGGGATAACCAAGGAAAAACGCCATGCAAGAAATGCTCCAAGTCGCAGATGCCGTCGCCCGTGAAAAAAGCATCGACCGTGAAATCGTGATCCAGGCCATGGAAGAAGCCATCCAGAAGGCCGGCCGTTCCAAATACGGCTACGACCACGACATCCGCGCGACCATCGACCGCAAAACCGGCGAGATCGAGCTTTTCCGCTACCGCGAAGTCGTCGAAGCATTCAACGAGGAAATCCCGGAGGCCGAAGCGCGCCAGATCCTCCTGAAGCCTGCCAAGAAAATCAAGCCGGATGCCGTCGTGGGCGAATTCCTCGTCGACAAGCTGCCGCCCCTCGATTTCGGCCGCATCGCCGCACAGACCGCAAAACAGGTCATCTTCCAGAAAGTGCGCGACGCAGAACGCGACCGCATGTTCGAAGAATACAAAGACCGCACCGGCGAAATCGTTTCCGGCGTCGTCAAGCGCGTCGAATACGGCAACATCACCGTCGATCTGGGCCGCGGCGAAGGATATCTGCGCCGCCAGGACGCGCTGCCCCGCGAACATTTCAAAAACGGCGACCGCGTCCGCGCTTACATCTTCGACGTGCGCCGCGAACAGCGCGGCCCGCAGATTTTCCTGAGCCGCGTGCATCCCGACTTCCTCGCCAAACTGTTCAAGCAGGAAGTGCCGGAAATTTATGACGGCGTGATCGAGATCAAGGCGGTTGCCCGCGATCCCGGTTCCCGCGCAAAAATCGCGGTTATCTCCCGCGACAGCTCCATCGACCCTGTCGGCGCTTGCGTCGGTATGCGCGGCTCCCGCGTTCAGGCAGTTGTCGGCGAATTGCAGGGCGAAAAAATCGACATCATTCCGTGGACGAACGACGTGGCGACCTTCGTGGTCAACGCGCTTGCCCCCGCCGAAGTCACCAAGGTCGTCCTCGATCAGGACACCCACCGCCTCGATGTGGTCGTGCCCGACGAACAGCTCTCGCTCGCCATCGGCCGCCGCGGCCAGAACGTGCGCCTTGCGACGCAGCTTTCCGGCTGGAACATCGACATCATGACCGAAGCCGAAGAAACCGAGCGCCGCCAGAACGAATTCCGCACCCGCTCCGCCCTCTTCATCGAAGGTCTGGACGTTGACGAAGTCATCGCGCACCTGCTGGTGGTCGAAGGCTTTACCTCCATCCAGGACATCGTCGACACCTCTGTCGATGAAATGGCCCGCATTCAGGGCTTCGACGCAGACGTTGCGACCGAGCTGAAAAACCGCGCGGCAAGCTTCCTCGAGGCAAAAACCGTCGAATTCGACAAGAAGTGCAAGGAACTCGGCGTGAAAGCCGACCTCGCCAAGGTGAAGGGTCTGTCGCAGGACATGATCATCGCGCTTGCCGAAAAAGGCGTGAAGACGCTCGACGATCTGGGCGACCTCGCCGGCGACGAGCTGCGCGAGATTGTCGGCAACGACGCGCTGACCGAAAGCCAGGCGAACAACATCATCATGGCCGCACGCGCCAGCTGGTTCCCCGAGGAACAGCAGGCCGTGGCCGGATAATGGCTGCCGCATGACTAACTAAGATAAACGCATGAAACCTTAAAAGGCTGAAGACACCCAAATGGCTGACAACGAAAAAGAACCGAAAAAGCTGACCCTGTCCGGCAAAGGCACCCTGAGCCTCAAGGCTCCCGTGGGTGCAGCGCCGCGCCAGAACATGGCCATGGGCCGCAGCGCGAAGCCTGTCGCCGTCGAGGTGAAGAAAAAGCGCGGGGCGCAAGCCGAAGCCGCGCGCCAGGCGGAGGAAAAAGCCAGCGGTGACATTCACCTGACATCGGCGGAGGCCGAAGCCCGCAAGCGCGCGCTGGCGCAGGCGCAGGCTGCCCCCCGCGAAACCACCACCACCCCCTACCAGACCAAGCTGGTCATCAAAAACCAGCCGGTGGAGGAAGAGGCTCCTGCAGCGGCAGCGGCCGCGCCGGTCGACACCATGTCCGCCGCCGACCGCGCGCGCGAACAGGAAACGGCGAAACTCCGCCAGTTGAACCAGCAGGAAGAAGCGGAGCGCAAGCGCCGCGACGCGACCCGCAGCGCGAACGCCACCAACAACCCGCGCGTCGGCGCGCCGGTTGCGCCCGACGAAGACCGCCGCGGCATGCCCGGCCGCCGCGAATTCGGCCCCGATGCGGCGCCGTCTTCCGTCGTCGATGAAATCAACCGCAAGCGCGGCGCCGGCCGTTTCGGCGCGCAGCAGCAGCGCAAACGCGGCGGCGGCAAGATGACCGTCAGCCAGGTCCTCAATGATGGATTTGAAGACCGCGATTCCAAGAGCCCGTCGATGGCAGCACAGCAGCGCGCCCGCGCCCGCATGCGCGCCAAGATGCAGACGACGGCCGCGCCCCAGCAAAAACAATACCGCGAAGTCATCGTGCCCGAAGTCATCACCGTGCAGGAACTGGCGAACCGCATGTCGGAACGCCTCGGCGATGTCGTGAAGAAACTCATGGGCCTCGGCATCATGGCGACCGGCAACCAGCCGATCGACCAGGACACGGCCGAGCTGATCGTCGGCGAATTCGGCCACACCGTGAAGCGCGTCGCTGAATCCGACGTCGAATCCGCGCTGAAGGTGGAGGACGCGGAAAGCGATCTCGCCGGACGCCCGCCCGTCGTCACCATCATGGGCCACGTCGACCACGGTAAAACCTCGCTGCTCGATGCCATCCGCGCAACCGACGTCGTGTCGGGCGAGGCCGGCGGCATCACCCAGCATATCGGCGCATACCAGATCACGACGAAGGCCGGCAAAAAAATCACCTTCATCGACACCCCCGGCCACGCGGCCTTCACCGAAATGCGCGCACGCGGCGCGGACGTCACCGACATCGTCGTCCTTGTCGTCGCTGCCGATGACTCGGTCATGCCCCAGACGGTCGAGGCGATCAGCCACGCAAAAGCAGCCGGCAAGCCCCTGATCATCGCGATCAACAAATGCGACCTGCCGACCGCGAACCCGAACAAGGTGCGCCAGGAACTGCTGCAGTACGAAGTCGTCACCGAAGACATGGGCGGCGACAGCCAGTCGGTGGAGGTTTCGGCGAAAACCCGCAAGAACCTTGATGCGCTGGAAGAAGCGATCCTGCTGCAGGCCGAAGTCCTGCACCTGCGCGCCAACCCGAAACGCACCGCCAACGGCGCGGTCGTGGAAGCGCGCGTCGAACAGGGCAAGGGCTCGGTTGCGACCGTCCTCGTCCAGGGCGGCACGCTGAAACAGGGCGACATCTTCGTTTCCGGCACCGAATGGGGCCGCGTGAAGACGCTGCATGACGACCGCGGCGCGCTGGTGAAAACCGCTCTGCCCGGCCAGCCCATCGAAGTGCAGGGCCTGACCGGCACGCCCGAAGCCGGCGACGATTTCGTCGTCGTGCCTGACGAAGCCAAGGCGCGTGAAATCGCCGAATTCCGCCTGCGCAAGAAGCGCGCGCTTGCCGCCGCGAAAGGTAAAGGCCGCGGCATCGACCAGATGATCACCGACATTCAGGCGGGCTCCGCACGCCGTCTGCCCGTCATCATCAAGGGCGACGTGCACGGCTCGATCGAAGCTATCGCCGGCGCGCTGAACAAAGTGACCGAAGAAAACAAGGAAGTGAAAGTGCAGGTGCTGCATTCCGGCGTCGGCGCGATCACGGAATCGGACATCACGCTGGCGAACGCGTCCGGCGCGCTGATCATCGGCTTCAACGTCCGCGCGAACCCGCAGGCACGCGACCTTGCGAAACGCGACGGCGTGGAAATCCGCTACTACTCGATCATCTACGAAGTGATCGACGAAGTGAAACAGCTCCTCGGCGGCCTGCTCTCGCCGGAGATGAAGGAAAAGTTCATCGGCTACGCGGAAATCCGCAAAGTGTTCGATGTCAGCAAGACCGGCAAGATCGCCGGCTGCTTCGTCACCGAAGGCTTGGTCAAGCGCGGCGCGAAAGTCCGCCTGCTGCGCGACAACGTGGTCATCCATACCGGCACGCTGAAAACCCTGCGCCGCTTCAAGGACGAAGTCCGCGAAGTGCAGAAGGGTTATGAATGCGGCATGGCGTTCGAAAGCTATGACGACATCAAGGACGGCGACGTGATCGAGGCGTTCGAGATCGAAAGCTCGGCCCGCACGCTGGAAGGCACGGCGTAAGGTTAACGATGAAGCGCCGCACGCCCACTTCCCGCGCCGAACCCGGCCAGCGCCAGCTGCGCGTGGCCGAACGCATCCGGCATATCCTGTCGGCCGTTCTGCGCCGCGGCGAGCTGCATGACCCGGCATTGGCGCAGGCCAGCCTGATCACCATCACCGCCGTCGAAATCGGCCCTGATCTTAAGCACGCGACCGCCTATGTCATGCCGCTCGGCGGCAAAAACGCGGATGAAATCGTCCACGCGCTCAACCGCGCGGCCGGCTATTTCCGCTCCGAAATCGGCCCCGAGCTCGACCTGCGTTACGCGCCCAAGGTGTCGTTCCGCTTCGACCACAGCTTCGAAAACGCCGCCCATATCGAAGGCATCCTCCGCCAGGAACGCGTCCAGCGCGACGTGAACGCCCCGCCGCGGAATGATGAAGAAAACGACGAAGAGGACTGAAAAGTCCCCTCTCCCGCTTGCGGGAGAGGGTTAGGGAGAGGGAACAGTGCAAGATCGCGTCCGTCACCGCCAGTCCACGATCCGGGCGCGCGATTTGCGGCAGTCCCAAACCGAAGCCGAAAAAGTCATCTGGCATCACCTGAAGGCCAAAAGATTTCTAGGCCTTAAATTCAAGAGACAGCATCCCATCGGCCCCTATTTCCCCGATTTCGTCTGCCTCGAACAAAAACTCGTCATTGAAATCGATGGCGGCCAGCATAGCGAAAATACGAAGGATGTGACGCGAACGAAATATTTGGAGAAGGAAGGATATACCGTCATCCGGTTCTGGAATAACGACGTTCTGGGCAATATCGACGGCCTGCTCTCTTCCCTCTCCCTAACCCTCTCCCGCCATGCGGGAGAGGGTACTAAGGCGGCGCTAGACGATAAAAGGCAAGAGAATGGCTAGAAACAAAAAAGGCAACCCCGTCCACGGCTGGCTGAACCTCGACAAGCCGCTCGGCATCACATCCACGCAGGCGATCGGGCGGGTGCGGCGGTTGACGCAGGCGCAGAAACTTGGCCATGCCGGCACGCTCGATCCGCTGGCGACCGGCATCCTGCCGATTGCGCTGGGGGAAGCGACCAAGACGATCCCGTTTGTGCAAGACAGCGACAAGATCTACAAATTTACCGTAAAATGGGGTGAAGCCCGCACGACCGACGACTGCGAAGGCACCGTCACCCAAAGCTCCGACAAACGCCCGACCGAGGCTGAAATCACGGCGCTGATCCCCCGCTTTATCGGCGAGATCAGCCAGACACCGCCCCAGTTCTCCGCCATCAAAATCGATGGCGAAAGGGCCTATGATCTGGCTCGCGAGGGTGAAAAAGTCGATATCCAGCCCCGGAATGTGGTGGTTTACGACTTTAAACTGCTCAAAACGACCGAAAACGAGGCCGAATTCGAGCTAAACTGTGGAAAAGGCACCTATGTACGGTCGATTGCCCGCGATATGGGGCAGATTCTGGGCTGTTTCGGCCATGTTTCCCTGCTCCGCCGCACGGCAGTCGGCGGTTTTACCGAAGATAACGCGATTTCGCTGGACGAATTCGAGAAAATCATGCAATCTGCCGCTCCTGATCAGGTTCTGATGCCTGTGGAGACTGTGCTGGACGACATCCCGGCACTAGCCATGACAGGGTTGGAGATCAGCCGTATTAAGCAGGGTCAGACCCTGAGGTTTTTGTCGAGACCCGATATCGAGCGCCTGACGGTTGCCGGTATCGACGAAACAACCACCTTGGTGCTGGCCGTTGGGGACAACAAGCCCCTCGCCCTTCTTGAGAAGAACGGGATAGAGCTTCATCCGGTCAAAGTTTTTAATATCTAATCCCAAGGGAGTACACGATGTCGCTCACGAAAAAGACGAAGTCGGAAACGATCAAGAAATACGCAACCACCCCCAAAGACACCGGCTCGCCCGAAGTCCAGGTTGCCCTGCTGACCGGTCGCATCAACCAGCTGACCGAGCACATGAAGACGCACAAAAAAGACATGGGTTCGCGCCGCGGCCTGCTGCTGATGGTGTCCAAACGCCGCCGTCACCTCAACTACCTGAAAAAAGTTGACGCAAAAGGCTACGAAAAGCTGATCGACAGCCTCGGCCTGCGCCGCTAATACGCGGATTGAGAAACAAGGAAAAAGCCGCTGATTAGTCAGCGGCTTTTTCTATTTTTCCGTCTTGCGCTTTAATGCTACAGGTGCGCTGTTTTGCGCGGCGACCGCTTCCTTCAGCAGTTCAACCGCCAGATCAAATCCCTCTTTCATCTCTTTGTTCACCGGGCTTTTTCCTGCCAGGGTATCAAGCCATTCCTGCGCCTGCTTGAATTCGCCCATGCGGCGATAAAGTTCAGGGATCACTGAATAGATCATCCAGTATTCGTTGTCTTTTTCGGTCAGTGTTTTCAGCTTTTCCTTGCCGGTCTCGATGGCAAGCGTGGCATAGCTGCGATACTTCGCGGCATCGTTGCAGTTCGATGCTTCCCATGTCGCCTGCATCAGCAGGGCGAACCGCTCTTTTTCATCAATTTGTGCAAGGCGGTTTTGTTCAGCAAACAGGAAAAATGTCGCGTGTTGTCCTGCATATATCTTTTTATATTCATCTGATGCGATAACTTTCTCAACTTTGGCCAGATCCTCCGGCGCATATTCTCGCGCCGCAACGAACCCGTTGGAAGGGCAGACCGGCAGCGGCGGCGGGAATTGCATATATGAAACGGGACTCCAGTCGAGGTAGCGACCGAAAATGCTATGTGTGCCGAGCGCGAGACTTTCATATTTCTCGCCGCCGATCGGGCAGGTGAATTCGCGGACCGACAGATGATGCCCCATCGGGGCGGAGCAGTTCAGGTATTTATCGCTATAGGATTTCGGCGCATCGCCTTCTTTCGCGAAAACCGCCTGTGTTGAAAACGCCAGAACGGCGGCGGACAGCATGATGGATTTGAAAATAGTATTCATAAAATAAACGGCGTGATGCCGCCTCCCTTTAAGGGAGGATTATTTCACACTATCGCGCGGCTGCAAATCCCCGCCTACTCCATCACCCAGCCATGGCTGACCAGCAGCGACTGGCCGGTCAGGGCGTTGGTTTTGAATTCGGCGAAGAACAGGGCGACATCTGCGACGTCCTGCAAAGTGGTGAATTCGCCGTCGACCGTGTCCTTCAGCATGACTTTCTTGATCACTTCGTCTTCGGTGATGCCCAGAGCCTGCGCCTGTTCGGGGATCTGTTTTTCGACCAGCGGGGTGCGGACGAAGCCGGGGCAGATGACGTTGCAGCGCACGCCATGTTTTGCCCCTTCCTTGGCGATTGATTTACCGAAACCGATCAGCGCGTGTTTCGCGGTCACATAGGGGGATTTCAGCAGCGACGCGGTTTTGGAATGCGCCGACCCCATCAGGATGATGCTGCCGCCCCTGCCCTGTTTGTACATATGGCGCAGCGCCGCGCGCGTCGTCAGGAACGCGCCGTCGACATGCACCGCCATCAGCAGTTTCCATTTGGCGTAATCGAATTCCTCGATCGGGGCGACGATCTGGATGCCCGCATTGCTGACGAGGATGTCGATGCCGCCGAGTTCTTTCGCGGCGCGGTCGATGCCGGCATCCACCTGCTCCTCGTTCGTCACATCCATAGCGATGCCGATGGCGCGCTTGCCGGTGGGGTCGAGCTGTTTGGCGGCGGCATCTGCGGCGGCACCGTTCAGGTCGGCCAGCGCCACCTTCGCCCCTTCGCGCAGGTAAGTGCGGGCGATTTCGAGGCCGAGGCCGCTGGCCGCGCCGGTAACGACAGCAACTTTGTCTTGCAGACGCATGATGTTTCTCCTTGATGCAGCGCACAAATTAATCCCCTGCGGGGCGGGTGTCAACGTGGCGGAAAATATGGCGGGGCGTTGTCGCGCGGGGGATAAATCCGTGGAGTTTTTTAGTACCTTTTCACAATGTTCAATAACCCATCACAAATTACCGTAACATATAAATGCGAAAAACGCAATCACTATAGCGTAACCCGATGCTTTCCAACGCTTATTGCCCGCCTGTCCGCGCATGCAGGCGGATTGACTCGCGGAGGTTCGCTTCCTACCATGAATTACCCAACAGAACTTAGAGGCCAGCGCCATGAGATTCGCAGACACGAAACTGCCGCAGCACCCTGTTATCGAACAGGCCTTCAACGAGCTCACGCGCCTCGACACCGACAACAATTTCACCGACCGCGGCGTGCGCATCGCGCAGATCATCGCCGATGAAAGCCTGTCGAAAGACCCCGATGCGATTGCGGCGGGGCTGCTGGTGCCGATGGCGAGCGACACAGGGCAGGTTCTGCTGGCGCAGGCGGCGCTGCCGCCCCGCGTGACCGAAATCATCCAGTCCGTCTTCGATATCGGCGGCATGACCATGCGCTGCGAACCGATCGAGACGTTTTACAAGGAACTGGACGCGGGCTCGCGCTCCGTCATCCTCGCCTCCAGCTATCGCATGTTCGAGGTGATGGCGGCGGAGATGGAAGAAAGCCTGATCGCGTCGCGCCGTGCGGGCGCCAAGGCCGATGCCGCGTTTTTGCAGGAAACGCTCGACCCCGTGAAAAAATTCACCGGCATGATCTGCCGCGCGGAAACCGAAGAAAAACAGCTGGCGCAGAAATGCGACGATGCGGTGATCCGCATCGAAACGCTGATCCACGGCGCAAACCCGCCTTCGCCGCCCAAAGCGACACCGGCAGCGCCGAAGCCTTAAAAATTACTGCGGCCAGATCGTAACCGGCACGTCCATCGCGCTGCCGTTGAGCGACATCGCGACCGTTACCGTATTCGGATAGGCGCAGGAAATGCAGTTGCCTTGCGTGCCCTTCACTTCCGCCGCTTCGCTGGGGGCGAAGCTGGGGCGCACGGTGCTGCGGCCGGCCATATGTTCGCCCTTGAAGCAGGAAATATTCATCACATCGGGCGCGCGGCGCACCATCACGGTGCCGGGTGCCTTGACCGAATAGGTGTTCAGCCCGCCCTGCATCACGCAATTCGCGCCGGTCACGCCGGGCGTGTTGATGACGATGCTCTGGTACGGCGTGCGGGGCGGCGGCGCCATCGACACCTCTTTTTCCGCGCAGGCGGCAACCAGCAGAGCCGTAGCCAGAATGGCGAATTTCAGCTTCATACCGATGTATCCCTGTTGCTGAGCATTTTTTTGACGGCGGGCGCGACGGCCACGCCGATGATGATAAGCCCGATGCCAAGCGCGGCCACCAGCGACAGGTTCAGCAGGAAATCCATTTCGTCGCCGCCCTCCTGCGCCGCTTCGCCAGCCGCCGCCGGTACCGCGCCGCCATTCGCGGCCAGCGTCTGGCGCGCATATTCCTTGGCGGTTTCCACGACGAACTGGTTGTCTTCGGGGCCGGTGTATTGGGCATAGACGCTATAGATGATCGCCTTGTTCTTGACGTTCAGCGCCGACATGGAAATGGCGATCGGGATATCGACCTGCTGGCCGTCGGGCGATTTCATGCCGATATTCGCCAGCATCGAAATGCCGATAGCGTTATCGGTGTTCATGAACGCGCCGAAGCTTTTGGATTCGCCGATGCTGACCTGCGCGCCAGATCCTTCGTTGATTTTATTCAGCATGTCCTGCGCCGCCGCATCGGCATTCAGCACGCCGCCGGTTTCGCGGATGATCGCCTGCTTGAAAACGTCGAAATCCTGCTGCCCCTTGATCGTCACATCGGCCTTGGGCGTCTGCACCAGCATGTATTTCTTGATGCCGTTGGCGGGGTTCGCCTCCATCGCTTTCAGGTCCTTGAACGACAGGTAAACGGCCAGCAGGCGGTTTTCCGGCGGCACGAACTGTTTTACCAGCGCATCGAATTCCGCGTTCTTGCCGTAGCGTTCCTCGAAACCCAGCAGGGCGGGCAGCGCGATTTCCTGGTCGCCGACGAATGAATTGCGCGCGACCAGCACATCATCCGCCCGCGCGGGCGCGGCGAAAGAGATCACGAAAGCAAGCGCGAGGATAAGTTGTTTCAAGGTTTCGGTCCTGCGTTGGCGGGTTTGGGCGGCAGCTGGTAATGGTTCACAAGTTTGCCGTCTTCGTATTCATACACGACGGGCGCGGCGTTCGGCACGCGCTGGCGGTTCGACCAGATGTCTTCGGTCGGCACGGGTTTTGTGCCGATGGCGATTTCAAAGGCGACCATGATGCCGGAATGCGAGGCGACCAGAACGGTTTCGCCGCGCTCCAGCCTTGGCATGATTTCATCGTCATAGAATTTTTTGGTGCGCGCGACCATCTGCTCGTCGCTCTCCCCGTTCGGCAGCGCGATGTTATAGGCGCGCGGATAGGCGAGGATTTCGGGATCGGTCAGTTTGTTGCGGGCGGTGAAATCGCCGGAGTCACCCTCGACGATCTCGGGACGCTTTTCGACGTTCCATGTGCCGTCGGGATTTTTCAGGTGGTCGTTGGTGCCGGAATTTTCCAGCGCAATCGCCGCCGTGTTAAATGCGCGCTGCAGCGTGGAGGCATAGGCCTTGTCGAACACGAAACCCGCGATGCTGGCGCCCGCGTCGCGCGCCTGCCCCTCACCCACGTCATTCAGCGGAATGTCGTGCAGGCCGGTCATGAAATGCTGCTTGTTGTAATCGGTCTGTCCGTGGCGGAACAGGACGAGCGTGCCTTTGGTCTTGGTCATGCCTGAAGCCTTTTTGATTGGTTCAGGCCAATATAACCCTATGGTTTTGGTTTGGAAATACCCGATTTCGGGGGCTGGAATGCGGCTGGAACCTTGGTGTTTTCCAGCTGGTGATGGTCGGTCATGACGCCGTTTTCGTATTCAAAGATAATCGGCGTGGCGTTGGCGATGCGATGCCCCGAACCCCAGATTCCCTTTTTCGGGTCGGGAACTTCAAGGCCCATCACGACATCAAACGCATGCACGATTCCCGCATGCGCCGCGACCAGCACCGTTTCGCCGCGTTCGATGCGCGGCAGGATTTCGTTGCGGTAGAATTTTTCCACGCGCTGCACCACCTGCCAGTCGCTTTCGCCGTTCGGGAGCGGCGTGATATAGCTGCGCAAATAACCCGTAATGCGCGGGTCATCCATATGCATGCCCGTGAAATCGCCGGCGTCGCTTTCCATGATGACGGGGCTTTGTTCAATCTCCCACACGCCGTTTTTATTCAGATGCGCGTTGTTTGCCGAAGCATCCAGCGCCAGCACCGCCGTATTGAACGCGCGGCTGAGCGTGGATGAATAAACCTTGTCGAACGCAATCGCGCCGAAGCTGAGCCCCGCTTCCCGCGCCTGTTCCTCGCCGAGCGGCGTCAGCGGTGCGTCCGCCTGTCCGGTCATGAGGTGCTGTTCGTTATATGTCGTTTGCCCGTGCCGGAGCAGCACGAGTTTGCCCTTGGTGGTCATTTTATCTGTGCCTTAGTCTTTTTCTTGATTATGGGCAATGTAACAGGTTTTTCCGCATAATGAAATACGGAAAACAAAAAATTTAAGCCATTGATATTACGTGTAACTTTTATGCCACGCGCCGCCTAAACCCTTCAAATATCAGGGGGGCATGCTCCGGTTGCCAGATTCTTTAGGGCAGCGAAAAGCCTCCAGCGGCAAACCCGTATCGCTACTGATAACGCATGCGGATACGGCTCCTTCGGGTCTCTGGATTCCCTTATCCAAAATATAAGTTGGGGAAAGGTCATAGATATGCGTGGGAAAGTATGACAACGGTTTTATAACCCTAAAGTCACGGCCTTCGACTGAAAGCTCTTTAACGACGACAGCATCCGGCAAGGCGCGCTGCGGGCTGCTTTCAGGACGCGCTTCCGTAGCCCCTGACGTGTATTGGTATAGTTTATACTTCTTGCCGTTCGGCTTCTCTTGCAGCACGCCATCGTGCACAAGTTTTGCAAGGCCGTATCCTGCGGGCGGGGTTGCGTAAGGGAACAACGGCAATTCGGCAACACCAGCGGCAATTTCTTCCGGCGTGAATTGAATCATCACCTGCCGCAACCCCTGCACCATATCCCGCCATATGCCTTTATCATAGCCAGCGGGTGCATCGCCTATTTCCGCTGCCGTCAGCTTATCCATTTCCACCCCCTTTGCTGAAATACGGGCACGAAATAATTTTCCGCCGATCCCGGGCAATGTGACTTTTCGTTTGAGAACGGCAGATAAAATTCCTTCGGTCAGCGGAATCCCGCCGTTTTTCAACTGCTGCTGCAACAGATCAGAACTGCAATTTTCGACACTGACAAAGGTCACGCGGTCGGCGGGGATGCCCGTGACCGCCGCAAGACGCTTTATCGCGTATTTCACCTCGCCCGCCAGAACCACGACGCGCTCGAGCCTGTCAACCGCGCCCGTTATCCGCCAGATGAAGGGGTGGATATGGGAGGTCAGGATAAGATATGTCTTTGGCGCGTCGGGCGATATAACCACTTCCGATGCGTAGCCATCCAGCGTTTCGTCGAACAATCCGGCGGAGGACATTGCGCCTTGCATCGTCGGCAGCAGTATAACCTGAGAATCGGCGGCGGGCGCCGGCAATGTGCAGCCACCGGCAGCTGCCCTGTTGATAATCATTTTTTCACCCTGCGCTTCCGCCGCAGAGTGCACTAATTTCATTTCTTCTTGAGACAACATACCATCCGAGTTTGTATCGACCGACTTATAGACATCTTCCCCGATTTGCCGCAACTGCGAGAATGTCATACTTTGCGACGACAACAAGCTTGTCGGATAGCTCAACATCATATTGTTTTCAGGATAGTTCAGCATAAGGCCGCGAGGTTTTTGTGGTATCTTGATCTCGTCGAGGCTAATAAAACCATCGCCGTTCAGGTCGCGATCCATTCTGCGACTAACACGCAAGTCGAAAATCAACCGCCGCTGTCCTTTGTCGGGTTTTCCGCCGTATAGTTTAGCAATTGTGGCTTCAACTTCGTCACGTGAAAGTTGCCCGTTACCGTCAGTATCCTGTTTGTTAAACTGCGCGACTTCAGCATCTGTCCATTCTTGTTGAGATTTATTCTCGTGACGCTCGACATCATCAAGCGTCAGGTTTTGGCCATCCGCACTATAGTCCCTAATGACAAGCATAACCTCATCCAGATAAGCTTCGCGAGTTTTTCCCTCTCTCATTTTTGAAAGATAAAAAATAGAAATATCATTAAGCGACCGCTGGGCTTTTTCCTGCGCAATTACCTGAAAAGAAAACAGCACAGCGACAACAAAAGCCACCGCGCGCGCAATAACGTGTTTCATCATCACCTTCACTATCGGCTAGAAATGCCGTTGATTACGGCGCAATTCCGCCCGCCTTCGGCGGCTTGGGCGGTTTGTTCTGGTTGGCGGCTTCGAGTTCTTTGGGGTTGTCGAGGCGGTAGTGGCGGACCAGTTTGCCGTCTTCGTATTCGGCGACGGTCGGCGTGGCGTTCGGCACGCGGGCGCGTTTCGTCCAGCCGGCATTTTCGGGCTGCGGCGTTTCCTGAAAACCAAGCACGACATCAAACGCGCGCATGATGCCGGAATGTGAAACGACCAATACCGTTTCACCGCGCGCAAGGCGCGGCTGCACTTCGGTATCAAAAAACTTCTGCACGCGCTCGACGACCTGCTGGTCGCTTTCCCCGCCCGGCAGCGGCTTGTCGTAGCGGCGGCCGTAATTGATGATTTCGGGGTCGGTCTTGTGGTTGCGGCCGGTGAAATCGCCGGTATGCAGCTCGGCGATTTCCGCGCGTTGCTCTACGTCGTATTTGCCGTCTTTCAGCAGATGCGTCTGGTTGCCTGCGGATTCCAGCGCGAGTGCAGCGGTGTTGAACGCACGGCCGAGGTTAGACGAATAGGCTTTATCAAACTGGAACACGCTGATGACGCGCCCGGCTTCCTTCGCCTGTTCCTCCCCCGTCGCGTTCAGCGGGATATCGCGCTGGCCGGTCATGAGGTGCTGGACGTTGTAATCGGTCTGTCCGTGGCGGAGGATAACGAGGGTGCCTTTATTAGCCATTCGCTGCTTTCTTGATGAAGTAATTCTTTTGTTTTTGCGCCTTGTCCATTTCGAACACCAGCGGCACGCCGGTCGGGATTTCCGCGCTGTTGATGTTTTCGGGCGTGTTTTCTTCGAGGATGATCAGCATCGCGCGGAGTGTATTACCATGCGCCGCGATCAGCACGTTTTTGCCTTCCTTCAGCAGCGGTTCGATATTCGCCTTGTAATAGGGGCGCACGCGATCGACCACATCCTTCAGGCTTTCGCCGTTGGGGGGCTGCACATCGTATGAGCGGCGCCAGATATGCACCTGCTCCTCGCCGAATTTTTTGCGCATTTCGTCTTTGTTCAGGCCGGTCAGGTCGCCGTAATCGCGCTCGCGCAGGTCGTCGTGCTTCACGAAGTCATGCTGCTGGCCGGCTTCTTTCATAGCCAGCGAGGCGGTGTTATAGGCGCGTTTCAGGGTCGATGTGAAGACCGCGTCGAACTTGATGTTCTTGAGCGATTGTCCGGCGGATTTTGCTTCCTCGATGCCCGTGGGGCTGAGATCAACATCGGTGAAACCGGTGAATTTGTTTTCCTTGTTCCATTCGCTTTCGCCATGGCGGAGCAGCACGAGGTAATTCATTTTCTGGCCTTTTTTCCAATGTTGTATGGTTATGGTATATGCCGGACGGGTATTTGACAACCTTTAATCGGCAGGTTTTTAGTACCCAAATTCGCCTTTAATAACAACCGCTAATCACTTGGCCGTGACGGGCTGGCGGTACCTGGTTTTATACCGTTTCGCAAATTCCAGCGCGGGGCGTTCCAGCAGGAAGTACGACAGGCTGGCGACAACCAGCGTCAGCATGATCGTGACCGGCAGCGCCACCGTCCAGCCGCGCCCGACAATGGTATAGGCGGCGATGGGGTAATGGTACAGGTACAACCCGTATGATATGCGCCCCAGATAGGCTGGCACGGCGCTGCCGAAAAATTTCACAACCGCATTCGCATGGTCGGTCATCACCGCATAGATCAGCAGCGCCGTGAAGATTTCCGTCACCGTCACGCCAAAGGCGAACGACCATGAAATGCGCGGCACCTCCGTCCACAGGCAGAACAGGAACAGCGCAAAGAACACGCCCAGCGGAATTTTGTAATCGGGCACCCGGCCCCCGCCCTGCAAAAACGCCGCCACAAAACCGCCAAGGATCAATCCGCTGATGCGGTAATCAAAGCGCAGATACAAGGAATCCTTGAAATACACGCAGCCGATGGCTTTCCACACCAGCGACAGCAAAAACATGCCGCCCATGATTTTCGCCAAGTGCTTTTTCCTGGCGCTTTTGCACAGCATCAGCAAAACGAAGGGCCAGATGATGTAATAATGTTCCTCGATCGCAATCGACCATGTATGCATGATGATGGATGTTTTCGGCATCCAGTCCAGCAGCAGCCCAATATCGGTCAGGTACAGCGCGGCGATGGCCGCATGGCGGTAATAGGTGGTGATATCCGTCGGCGGCACGCCCATCACGCCCCAGAAGCCCAGCAGCACCAACAGCAGCAAAAGCAGCAGCGCGGGATACAGCCGGAAAATGCGCCGCAGGTAAAAGAACGGCAGGTTGATATGCCCCGTTTCCTCGTGTTCCTTCATCAGCAGCGTCGTGATGATGAAACCGGAAAGGACGAAAAAGACATCGACCCCCAGATAGCCCGAATTCATATACGGCACGCCCGCATGGAACAGCATCACCAGCAGCACGGCGAAGGCGCGGATGCCATCGAGGGCCGGGGTGTATTTCATGCAGGGGTTTTCCGTGATTGGCAGGTGTTCTTTGGGACAAGTTTATCGAAGAAATCGCTGTTTGAACGCAATTTTCCGCGTTTTGGGCGGATAGCGGGTTTTAATTTACATATACTGGCTATTTCGCTTTGACTTTCATCGGTTTTAATGCGATTTATTCAGTCGAAAATAAGGTGAAAAAGTAAGTAAAAGCCCCTTTTAGCAATCCTTATTGGCAAGGGGCGAATGTTAAAGGAAAGACGAATGTTTAATATCACTAAAAAAGAAATCAACTGGGCCGGCAAAAAGCTGTCCTTTGAAACCGGCCGCCTCGCCCGTCAGGCTGATGGCGCAGTTCTGGTGACCTACGGCGAAACCACCGTGCTGGTGACCGCGGTCGCCGCGAAATCGGCGAAAGCGGGCCAGGACTTCTTCCCGCTGTCCGTCCACTACCAGGAAAAATACTTCGCAGCCGGCAAGATCCCCGGCGGCTTCTTCAAGCGCGAAGGCAAGCCGACGGAGCGCGACACCTTGATCTCGCGCCTGATCGACCGCCCGATCCGCCCGCTGTTCCCGAAAGAATTCCTGAACGAAACGCAGATCATCGCGACCGTCCTGTCGTATGACCAGATCCACGAAAGCGATATCTCCGCTCTCTGCGCGGCTTCGGCTGCCCTCACCATCTCGGGCGTTCCCTTCATGGGCCCCGTTGGTGCGGCGCGCGTCGGTTACATCAACGACCAACTGGTGCTGAACCCGACGATCGAGGAAATGAAGGATTCGAAACTCGACCTCGTCGTCGCAGGTACCCGCGAAGGCGTGCTGATGGTTGAATCCGAAGCGCATGAACTGACCGAAGAAAAAATGCTCGAAGCCGTCATGTTCGGCTGGAAAGGCTTCCAGCCCGTGATCGACATGCAGATCGCGCTGGCCGAAGCCTGCGCGAAAGACGCATGGGTGCTGCCCGAAAAAGCATACGACGAAAAAGCGCTGGAGAAAAAAGTGCACGACCTCGTCGGCGCGGATTTCAAGGCCGCTTACGCGACCCGCGTGAAGCAGGAACGCGTCGCGAAGCTGGATGCAGCCCGCGAGAAAGCCGTTGAAGCCCTCGTGCCGAAGGACGACAAATCCAGCCCGATCACGTCGGCGCTTATCGAAAGCCTCTGCAAGCATGTCGAAGCAGACATCGTGCGCAACGGCATCCTGGATACCGGCAACCGCATCGACGGCCGCGACACCAAGACGATCCGCCCGATCGTGTCGGAAGCAGGCTTCCTGCCCCGCGTCCACGGTTCGGCGCTGTTCACCCGCGGCGAAACGCAGGCGGTGGTTGTCACCACGCTCGGCACCGGCGACGACGAACAGCTGATCGACGGCCTGCACGGCGAATCCCACGAAACCTTCATGCTGCACTACAACTTCCCCCCGTACTCGGTGGGTGAAGCGGGCCGCATGGGTGGCGCTGGCCGCCGCGAAATCGGCCACGGCAAGCTGGCATGGCGCGCAATCCGCCCCATGCTGCCGGAAAAGGCGAAATTCCCCTACACCATCCGCGTCGTGTCGGAAGTGACTGAATCGAACGGCTCGTCCTCGATGGCGACCGTTTGCGGTTCCGCTCTTTCGCTCATGGATGCGGGCGTTCCCCTGACCCGCCCCGTCGCCGGTATCGCGATGGGCCTGATCAAGGAAGGCTCGAAATTCGCAGTCCTGTCCGACATCCTCGGCGACGAAGACCATCTCGGCGACATGGATTTCAAGGTGGCGGGTACCGCAAGCGGCATCACCGCGCTGCAGATGGACATTAAAATCACGTCCATCACCGAGGAGATCATGAAGATCGCCCTCGCGCAGGCACAGGCGGGCCGCCTGCACATCCTGGGCGAAATGGCGAAGGCGCTGACCGGCGCGCGCGAAACGCTGAACCAGAACGCGCCGCAGATCGTCACGATCAAGATCCCGAAGGAAAAGATCCGCGAAGTCATCGGCTCCGGCGGTTCGGTCATCCGCGAGATCACCGAAAAAACCGGCACCAAGATCGACATCGAAGACGATGGCACGATCAAGGTCGCGGCTGTCGGCTCCGAAGCGATCCAGAAAGCGCTGGATTGGATCAAGGGCATCACCGCCGAAGCGGAAGTCGGCAAGGTCTATGACGGCACGGTCGTGAAGGTTGTCGAATTCGGCGCCTTCGTGAACATCATGCCGAAAACGGACGGTCTGGTGCATATCTCCGAACTCGCCGCACGCCGCGTGAAAACGGTCGATGAAGTCGTCAAAGAAGGCGACAAGGTGAAAGTGAAATGCATCGGCATGGAAAAAGGCAAGATCAAGCTGTCGATGAAAGCCATCGACCAGAAGACCGGCCAAGACATCCAGCCGCAGCGCGAAGCGTCGTAAGACGTTTCTAGCTGACTAAAGAATTAAGGGCGTCAGCTTCGGCTGGCGCCCTTTTCTTTTGCGGTCTTTCGGTTATATTTAGGGGCATTCAATTCAGGAGAACCACATGACCTCCCTCGTCATCCCCCGCGTTATCGGCCATCGTGGCGCGAAGGCTTATGCACCGGAAAATACGCTGTCCAGCATCCATGCCGCCGCCGATCTTGGCTGCGAATGGGTGGAGGTGGATGTGAAACTGTCGAAGGACAGCGAAGCGATTATTTTCCATGACGAAGAACTGCTGCGCTGCACCGGCGTCAACGGTTTGGTGAAAGATTTCACGCTGGCGGAACTGCGCGAGATGGATGCGGGATCATGGTACGGCGAAAGCTTTTTGAACGAACGCATCCCGACGCTGGAGGAACTGCTCAATACCGTGCTGGAACGCGGCATGGGCGTGAACCTTGAAATCAAGCCCTGCCCCGGTCGCGAAAAAGAAACCGCCGAAGTGATGCTGGATGTGGCGACGCGCATCTGGCCGGATGATGCGCCCCCGCCCCTTGTCTCCAGCTTTCAAAATGTCAGCCTTGAAACGGCGATGGACATGATGGAGGAATGGCCGCGCGGTTTCCTGATGGACGAACACATGGACAATTGGCGCGAAATGGCCGAATACCTGCAGGCCGCCACGATCAACATCAACGGCAACACCGTCACCCGCGACCAGATCGAGGAGTATATGGAGTACCAGAAACCCATCCTCGCCTATACCATCAACGACCAGATGAAGGCCAAGGAACTGGTGCGCTGGGGCGTAGATGCCGTATTCTCCGACAACCCCGACACCATCATGGAAATTCTGTCGCCGAAGCATTGACTTCAACATCTTCATAAATCCACCCCGCCGAAGGGCGGGGTCCGGCCCTGCCGTCAGGCAGTTTTATAAAGGCGCTGCGCGCGCCAGACCCCGCCCTTCGGCGGGGTGGCATGCTGAGGAGTCCATGACAAAAAGAAAGCCCGCAGAAAATACTGCGGGCTTTCCCTTCGAGGGGGAATACTGCAAAAGCCGTTTCCCCTAGGAAGTCTGTCTTTCGTTTAGTGCGGGCAGCCGCAATCGCCTTTTTTCGAGCGATCCGTGACCGTTTTCTCATCGGGCTTTGCTTCGCGCGACTGGGCTTTTTCTTCATTGGCCAGCTTTGCATCGTCTTCCGGTGCGGGCGGGCCGCCTTCGCCTTCCCAACGCATTTGCGGATAACCGCTGCGGGGAGCAGGCTGATTTTCTTTGCGAATGTCTGCCATGTTGCTTCTCCTCTGGTCGTTGGTTAAAAATTTTCAGGGTGAAGAGACAAGGGCGTTTTGAAAGACCGGCTTTAAACACCCTTGCCTCTTCGCTGTAACCAACGGCCAGTTTGGAATTACGTTCCAAAATAAATCCCCTGCATTTTCAAAAACCTAAGTTTTTGAAAAGAAAAAAAGGCCGGGTAGCGTTGCGCCCCCGGCCTTCTCTTTTCTTCAGGTCGCGTTACAAAACGCGGCTTGAGGAAACCTTACTGCTTGGTGCCGCAGCTGCCGCTGGTGGCGCAGGAACCGGAGTCCTTGCCGGCACCCGACATCACTTCGCCATCGCGTGCAGACGGATGCTTCGTTTCAATATCGAATTCACCCGCACCGGTCTTGGATGCGGATTTTTTATCGATGCTGGTGTCACGAGCTGCGACGGGAGCGGCTTTCGAGGGGTTCTGCGATTGTTTGTTTTCCATGATAAATATCCTTCATTTGTTGTGTGTGTTTGCCATTTGGCAAACATCCCGCAAAACACAAGGTTTCGCAGGGTTAAAGGAGAGGACAAAGGGATTTTACGATAAGCATCCTAAAATGCCTCTGTCCTCGCGCGGCATGCCAACAGCCAAGCGTGCAAAGAGTTCCTGATTTTTTTCAGGTGAAGGTATTAAGGATAATCGCAGGAGTCGGAAGTGACGCTCATGAATGAACGCTCGCCCGCCGCGATCGTGAAGCGGTATTCCTTGTTGCCCACGACCAGCGAATGCTGCAGCGGCAAGAGGCCTTCTTTTTCCGTGCGCTTGCCGCCGATTTCGGTGAAGGTCAGCTTCACTTTCTTGCCGGGGTCGTACCATGCTTCCGGCGCGCCGGCGGCGTTCACCGATGCCTGACCGTCGCCCGCAACCGTCACCACGCCGTTGCCGAACGCAACCGCGCCCTGCGGGCCGCTATAGACGGGCGTTTTCACGACGAAGCGTTTCACCACGGGTTCGGTGCAGTTTTTCGGCGGCCGCGCCGCGTCGATCAGGAAGGCAAGGCGTTCGGGTTTAATGCCGGAATCAAGCTGCTTCTTCACTAGATCGGTCAATTGCTTGAACACGCCCTGCGGCACTTCCTGCTTGTATTTTTCCTCCAGCTGCTGATAACGCACCTGCGTGGATTGCACGTCGGAATGCAGTTTTGTGATGACTTCATCAAGGCCGGTGCGTTCTTCCTGAAGCTTGGTCGCCTGTTCCTTGAAGGCCAGCTGGCTGGTGCGTTCTTTTTCGCCGCCCCACCAGAAACAGGTGGCGCAGAGCAGCGCGATCATGAAGATCACCATGCCGATGCGTCGGTTGCGCTGCGCGTTCTTGCGGCGCGAACGGCGCCCGCCGAATTCATGCGACATAAAGTTCATAGTTGTATCACTCCTCTTCGCTGCCTTTTGTCAGGCGTATGCCGGGCGCGCTGAATTCGCCCAGATTTTTAAGTCCCACACGCATCATCAGCACGGTGCCGTTTTCGCCGGATGCTTCCGTAATCAGGCTGCGCGCGCCCTGCAACGAGAAGGAAAAACATTCATCGGCATAGTTGACGCCCAGCGTCGCCTTGCGTAAACCGGGCTCCTCGCCCATATCGGCCAGCGCGCCCGCGTTCAGCCACCAGTTGGGGCGGAAATAATACACGCCGTCCAACAATGCCTGCTGGCGGGACTCAGTGAAGCCCGTGCCCGCCGTGGGGTCAATGAAAATATATTTTCCGTTGACGGAAACCATATCGTTGCCCAGATGCGCCTGGAATTCGTGGCGGTGGATCACAAGGCTGCGGTTATCCATCTGGAAGCGGTAATCGCCGCTCAGGTATTTCGATACGCTGGCGTTGATCTGCCCGACGACATCGGATGCTTTATCCTGAAGGCCGGAACCCACGGGGAAGATCACATCGTCATCAAGGCGATAGCTTTGGCCGATGAAAATCTTGCCGTACCTGCCGTTGTCGCCATACAGCCCCGCACGGATGCCGTAATTGACGCGCGCGCCGTCCTCCACCCGGTCGATGCCCGGGAAGCGGTTGTCGGAGAACAGGTTGTTGGTATCCAGCTGGATGTCGATGCTGTCCTCGTTCGGGATTTCAAGCGGCGTGTCGTCCGTCTGCGGGCTGGCGCTGATCCCGATCTGCGGCTCGATCATCACCTGCGCTTTTTCGACGCGCTTCACCATCGGATAGGAAACATCAAAGCTGGCAACCGCCATGCCGCGTCCCTGCTGCGTGCTGCTGTCCAGTGCGGGGTTCAGCACGGCGGCGTTGCTGTCCTGCACGGCGTAAAAATCGCCGCGGCCGGACAGGTTCACGCGCGTGATAAAACCGGCGCGCGATACGTCGCGGCGTTCCCAGCCCAGATCGACCGACCCGCGCTGCACATCCTGGTCGGTGCCGGAGCGGCGCAGTTCCAGCGTCGAAAGACCCGCCGTCCAGCGCCCGCCGAACAGGCCGCCCGGCTCGCCAAGGCTGCGATGCTCGAGGCTTGGCAAAATATCCGGCTGTTCGGGACGCAGACCCAGACGCACGTCCTGAAAGTTGAACGCGGAAATGTTGGTGTAATCACGGCCCGAAAAGCGCTCGGCATAGGCACGGCTTTCCAGCACGTCCTGATGCGTGATGTCGTAAAGGCGCAGGTATTCCTTGTCGGATGCGCGCTGGATATTGAATCCCGCGCGCCATTTCTCGTCGATTTCATACAGGCCGTTGGCGAAGATATGGCCGCGCAGCCGGTCTTCCTCGATGCGGCCGTCTTCTTCGTGGCGGTCGGAATTGGCAAAGCTGCCGTCAAACTGCATACGGCCATGCTCGAAGCGCTTGCGCAGCTCGCCCATCACCAGCACGCCGGCCTGAGATGTGGGGCGCACCTTCACCGTGGCATCGATATCGGGGCGGATGTCGCCGAAGTAATAGCCCGCCTCCGCATGCGCGCCCTGTTCGCTGCTGTAGCCGTAGGACGGGCGCAGGAAACCGCTTTTGCGCTTCACCGACGGATCGGCATGGGAAAAGATCGGCGCGAAGGCCAGCGGCACGCCCGCAAATTCAAGGCGCGCGTTTTTGTACTTTACCGAATGGTCGGTTTCGTCGTGGATGACTTTGTCGGCCTTGATCTGCCACAGCGGCTTCGGGTCTGTTTCGCAGACTTTGCAAGGCGTATAGGACGCGTCGGTCAGCGTCATCTTCGTGCCGTTTTCGCGGCGCGCTTCGGATGCCGTGAAGCGCGACCCGTCGGCCAGCAGCGACAGCAGGCTGTGGACGAAGCCGTCCTTCATGCTTTTGTTTAGCGACACATATTCGGCGAAGCTGACATTGCCTTCGTCGTCGAGCAGCGACACGTTGCCGATCGCCTCGACCGTATCGGTATCCAGGTGATAAACCATTTTATCGGCGCGCAGGATCTGGTTGCCCTGCACGAGTTCCACATCGCCCTGCGCGGTGACGGTTTGTTTTTCATCGTCATGCGACAGCGCTTTGGAATTAAACTTGACCGGTAGGTCGCTGGTTTTTATTTCCTGTGCGGCAACGGCGGTTGCGCCCAGCATCAGGAAAACGCCCAGCATCGCCACGCGCTGCGCGACGGACTTACCCAGTGATGTAAGGCTTAGCTGTGACAAGACCCCGTCCCGGCTTGTTATGAGTAAAAGCTCCGGTTTAACGGCTTATTTTCCTGAAAAATCAGGGAGGTGTCAACTGTTCAGGTCACTTTCTGAGGAAGGACGGAACATCGTCGCCAAAGCCGCCGTCGTTTTGTTCGGGCTTCTCCGGTTTATCCGCATCAGTTTCGATATTATCGACATGGCGGTGACGGTGGTTCTGTTTTTCGTGGCGGTTGTGGTGACGTTCGCGCTGGCGCACGGCGGGCGCCGGACGGTCGCGCTCTGGCGGCGGCGGCGGTGCCTTGGGCATATCCAGCTCCAGCACGTCGATTTTCTTGCCGATCAGCTTTTCGATGATACGCAGCGCCTTATCATCCATAGCGGTCGCGAGCGTGAAGGCGCGTCCCTTCAGCCCGGCGCGTCCCGTACGGCCGATGCGGTGGACGTAATCTTCGGGGTGGTTCGGCACATCCCAGTTGAACACATGCGACACCGCCTGCACATCGAGGCCGCGTGCGGCAACGTCGGAGCAAACCAGCACTTGCGTCGTGCCGGCCTTGAACGCGTTCAGCGCTTCGGTGCGTTCCGACTGTTCCATGTCGCCATGCAGCGCGTCGGCCTTGATGCCTTTTGATTTCATGAAGCGGCGCACTTCTTCGATATCGCGCTTGCGGTTGCAGAACACGAAAGCGTTTTTAATGCCTTCCTGTTCGTACAGTTTGAAGAAGGCGTTTTGTTTCTGCTTGAAATGCGGCACATGCACCACAAACGCTTCCACATTCACGGAGGTCGATGCGGGCGGCGCAATCGTGATGACTTTCGGGTTGCTCAGGAACTTATCGGCAAGGCGCTTGATTTCCGGCGGCATGGTGGCCGAGAAAAACAGCGTCTGACGGATCGGGGGCAGCAGCGACACGATTTTTTCAAGATCGGGAATAAAGCCCATATCCATCATACGGTCGGCTTCGTCGATCACGAGGATTTTAATATCGGCCAGCAAAATCTTGCCGCGCTCGAACAGGTCGAGCAAACGGCCCGGCGTTGCGATCAGCACGTCCACGCCCTTATCAAGCAGCCGCACCTGTTCATCCATCGACGTGCCGCCGACGATCAGCGCCTTGGTCAGCTGGATATATTTGCCGTACTTGTCGAAGTTTTCCGCCGTCTGCATCGCGAGTTCGCGCGTAGGCGACAGAATGAGCGAGCGCGGCATGCGTGCTTTCGCGCGGCCGCCAGCCAGTGCATCGATCATCGGAATAGTGAAAGCGCCCGTCTTGCCCGTGCCCGTTTGCGCGAGACCAAGAACATCGCGGCACATCTGCACGGCGGGAATAGATTGTTCCTGAATGGGGGTCGGGTTCTTGTAACCCGCTTCTTCGACAGCCTTTAAAACTGCGTCGCTGAGACCTAAGTCTTTGAATTCCATAATATCGCTTTTCGCTGCCTATTTACCGTATTTTTCGCAGATTTTGAGCCCTGAATACATTGTGCATACGCTGATTACAATGTAGTTTACAAGCATTATTTCATATTTACGACCGAGGAGCCAGCCATGGCGAAGCCCCATCCGCAGATGACAACGGATTCCACTCCGGTTGCCAATCTTCCCGTACGACTGCCCGTCCCCGCCAACAAGGGCCATGCGCATGAGCGCAACCCCGGCACCGACCTGAACCTCGACTGGATCGACGGCATCAATGTTAACCTTTCGGCCGTCGAGCGCCGCACATCCACCCTCCTCGGCCGTCGCACGGTCAAGAAGCAGTGGCAGGCCGCATGGCTTTTGAAGGCCGTTGCCTGCATGGATTTGACGACACTGTCGGGTGATGACACCCCCGGCCGCGTAAAACGCCTCTGCGCCAAGGCGCGCAAGCCGCTGCGCGACGACCTGGTCGAAGGCCTTGGCATTGAGAAGCTGAACCTGACGACTGGCGCGGTTTGCGTCTATCACGAAATGGTGCCGACGGCCGTAAAGGAATTGCGCGATACCAATATTCCGGTCGCTGCCGTGGCCGCCGGTTTTCCGCATGGCCTTTCGCCCCTGAAACAACGCCTTGAAGAAATCCGCGCTTCGGTTGCCGAAGGCGCGAAGGAAATCGACATCGTCATCACGCGCGGCCATGTGCTGACCGGCAACTGGCAGGCGCTCTATGACGAAGTGAAGCAGATGCGCGAAGCCTGCGGTGAAGCGCACCTGAAAACCATTCTGGCGACCGGCGAGCTGGCGACCATGCGCAACGTGGCGAAAGCCTCCATGGTGTCGATGATGGCGGGCTCCGACTTCATCAAGACCTCGACCGGCAAGGAAGCCGTCAATGCCAACCTCAACGTCACGATGGTCATGATCCGCATGATCCGCGCGTTCGAGGAACAGACGGGCTACAAGGTCGGCTACAAACCCGCCGGCGGCATCGCGCATGCCAAAGACGTGATGAATTACCAGTTCATCATGAAGGAAGAACTGGGCACCCCGTGGCTGCAGCCCGACCTGTTCCGTGTCGGCGCATCGTCACTGCTCGCCGATATCGAACGCCAGCTTGAACATTACCTCACCGGCCGTTATTCGGCTAACAACCGTCATCCCGTCGGTTAAGGAGAATAAAACATGTCCGCAAAAGTCGCAGAAATTTTTGAAACGATGGAATACGGCCCCGCGCCGGAGAGTGACAAGACCGCGCAGGAATGGCTGGAAAGCCATGGCCGCAGTTTTGGCCATTTCATCAACGGCAAATGGGTGAAACCGGCGAAGGGTAAATCCTTCACCACCACCAACCCCGCGAATGGCGACATCATCGCGAAACTCGCGCTCGGCACCAAGGCCGATGTGGATGCGGCGGTGAAGGCGGCGCAGAAGGCGCAAAAATCATGGGCGGCGCTGGACGGTCACGTGCGCGCAAAATACCTCTACGCACTCGCGCGCCTGATCCAGAAAAATTCGCGTCTGCTCGCGGTTGTCGAATGCCTTGATAACGGCAAGCCGATCCGCGAAACGCGCGATATCGACGTGAGCCTCGCTGCGCGCCATTTCTATCACCATGCGGGCTGGGCGCAAATTCTGGAATCCGAATTCCCCGCCTACGAAGCCTATGGCGTTGTCGGTCAGGTTATTCCGTGGAACTTCCCCTTCCTGATGCTGGCATGGAAAATCGCACCGGCGCTGGCGGCGGGTAACACTGTTGTGCTGAAGCCCGCCGAATTCACGCCGCTGTCGGCGCTGCTGTTCGCGGAATTGTGCCTCGAGGCGGGCCTGCCCGCGGGCGTCGTCAACATCGTGCAGGGCGACGGTTCGACCGGCGCGGAAATCACGAAACATCCCGATATCGCGAAAATCGCCTTCACCGGTTCGACCGATGTGGGCCGCATCATCCGCGAAGCAACCGCCGGTTCGGGCAAGGCATTGACGCTGGAACTGGGCGGCAAATCGCCGACCATCGTGTTTGAAAATGCCGACCTCGACAGCGCGGTCGAAGGCGTTGTGGACGGCATCTGGCTGAACCAGGGCGAAGTCTGCTGCGCGGGCTCCCGCCTGCTGCTGCAGGAAGGCATCGCGGAGAAAATGATCGCCAAGCTGACCCGCCGCATGGAAAACCTGCGCGTGGGTTCACCGCTCGACAAAGCGATCGACATGGGCGCGCTGGCGTCCGACGAGCAGTACGAGAAAATCGACCGCCTTGTGAAACAGGGCGTGAAGGAAGGCGCGAAGCTGGTACAGCCGGGCAAGGACGCCTGCCCCACCAAAGGCTGCTTCTACCCACCCACCATGCTGCTGAACGTGCAGCCCGCATCGACCGTCGCCGAAGTTGAAATCTTCGGCCCCGTGGTCGCCGTCATGACCTTCCGCACGCCCGAAGAAGCCGTGCTGCTGGCGAATAATTCCCGCTACGGCCTAGCCGCGAGCATCTGGAGCGAGAATATCAACCTCGCGCTCGATATCGCGCCGAAACTGAAGGCAGGCGTGGTCTGGATCAACTCGACCAACATGTTCGACGCGGCCTGCGGCTTCGGCGGCTACCGTGAATCGGGCTTCGGCCGCGAAGGCGGCAAGGAAGGCATGTATGCCTACCTGAAACCCAAATACGCCAAATCGCTGCCGGTTTATAAAGAAACCAAATCGGCGCTGTCGCCCGCCAAGCATGTGAGCGCGGTGGAAGGTGTGGCAAATATCGACCGCACCGCGAAACTGTATATCGGCGGCAAGCAGGCGCGCCCCGATGGTGCTTACAGCCTGTCCATCACCGACAAGAACGGCAAGCTGGTCGGGCAGGTCGGCGAAGGCAACCGCAAGGATATCCGCAACGCGGTCGAAGCCGCGAAAAAGGCCGAAGGCTGGGGCAAATCCGCCCATCACCTGCGCGCGCAGATCCTGTATTACATCGCCGAAAACCTGTCGGCACGCGGCGACGAATTCAAGAAACGCCTTGTGCAACTGACCGGCGTTACGCCCGCGTCCGCGCAGAAGGAAGTGGATGAATCCATCCGCCGCCTCTTCACCTATGGCGCATGGGCCGATAAATATGACGGTCAGGTGCATACGCCCCCTGCCCGCCTTGTTTCCGTCGCCATGAAGGAACCTGTCGGCATCCTCGGCATCGTCTGCCCCGATGAAAACCCGCTGCTGTCCTTCGTGTCTCTGTTCGCGCCTGCGATGGCGATGGGCGCGCGCACCGTCATCGTGCCGTCCGAAAAATATCCGCTGCTGGCGACCGACCTGTATCAGGTGTTCGACACGTCCGATGTGGTCGATGGCTCGATCAACATCGTGACCGGTCACCGCAAGGAGCTGACCAAGACGCTGTGCGAACATGACGAGATCGACGCGATCTGGTATTTCGGCTCCGATGCCGGTTCGGCATCGGTCGAAAAAGGGTCGACTGGCAACCTGAAACGTACCTGGGTCAACAACGGCAAACAGCGCAACTGGTTCGACCGCACGCAGGCCGAGGGCGAGGAATACCTCCGCCACGCGACCGAGATCAAGAACATCTGGATCCCCTACGGCGAGTGATTGCTGTCAGGCACAAAAAAAGCGCGGGGATCAAACCCCGCGCTTTTTTAATTCCTGCATCCGCAGTTACCAGCGCGGATTATGTTTGCTGCTGTTGTTGCGATAGGCGCTGGCAGGCGGCGGCGTGAAAGCGGCGGGAGGGAACTGAGCGAACAATTCTTCCAGCGGCAGGCGGTCGCCTTTGGGGTCGTTGCCCTTGGTGATCACATCCTTCACCTTTTCTGCGCGTTCGGGCTCGATGCCGAAATTGCCTTGCGCGACTTTGGTGATCGCGTTGCTGAAGGCGGAAACAAGGCGCATGCCTTCGGGCGAGAATTTTCCCTTTACCACCTGTTCGGTGTAAACGTCTTCGCCCATGCGCAGCAAGCCGACCAGCACGGTCGCCTTGGCGAGCCGCTGGGCAAGCAAGGCCTTGTCGCCATCGAAAGGCGCGCGGACATCAGCGGCATTCGCAAAGGTGTTAATCAGGCGTTCCTTCTGGCTGAGCGGCGTCGATTTGTCGGCAAGTTGTTTCGGCAGGTCTTTCAGCGCCGCGATCGTCTTGCCCATTTCCCAGCCGTATTCGGGATAGGCTTCGTCTGCGGCAAGGTCGGCCAGTGTAATGGCGCGCTTGATCAGCACTTTGTCGAATTTCGGCTCGGGCGGCGCTTCCACCACCGGCTCCGGCGTTTCGGCTTCGGCAGCCTCTTCCGGCGTAGTGGCGACAGGCGCAGTTGCCTCGCCCTCTGCGGCGGGTTTTTCTTCGGCAGTTGCTTCGGCCTGCGGCAGCGCGGCAGGTGCGGGCGTTTCGGGCTCGATCACCTTTGCGGGCACGAGGATCGTTTCGTACATTTCCCATTCCGCGGGCCAGCTGTTCACGATCTGGGCATGCACTTCTTCCCAGCTGTCGAGCGGCTTGACGGATTGTTTGTGGAACAGCGCATCGATGCTGTCGCGGTTCATGAACACGCCCTTGGCAAGGCGGGTGTCGGCTTCGACCTTCATGATGTTGCCATCATCGTCGAAATGGATACCGAACTGGTTCGCAAACGGGCGATAGGTGCCGCGATGGCCTTCGATCGCGGTGAAATCTTCGCTGTGGCGGTATTTTTTGTCGAAATCGCTCAGCAGGCGCACGACCTCCAGCGGGTCGTCTGTGAAATCGACGGCGTATTCGGCGCTAATCGGCTGGCCCGGGTCGTCGCGCTTGAGGTCGGTCTTGTACATGCTGACCGTCCATGTTTTTTCGTCGAGCTTTTTTTTCTCCGCCGCCATATAGAAGCGGATGTTTTTATGCTCGTCATTCGCAAATTCATGCGACACGATCCAGCGCGGATCGCCATCGTCGAACTTATCGACACCGGAAGGCAGACGGCGGGGCTCCGCCATCCATTTCTCTTCGCGTTCCTTGCGGCCAATCCAGTCGAACAAACCCATGAAAGTTCCTTAAAACCGGTTAGGGTTTCGGCGGGCGCGACGTACCCGTCACGTTTTTGTACTTCTCGAAACCGTCGAGATTCGCGCCGTCTGTCGCTGCCGGCTGCTGCACGGCGGTTTTTTCGTTGCCGTTCGCCGCTGCTTTGGCGGCAGGATCGTTGAATTCGTCCGTCACGGGCGGCTTCACGGTGACCGACATCGTGTTGACCTGACGCAGGCCGGCCTGGCGATCCTGCACTTTTGCCATCACGTTGCCGCGCGAGGTGTAGTAGCGCGTCAGGAATCCCGGCACCCAGCCGGGGATCGGGTCTTTGTTCGGGTTTGCGACCCATGCCTTCAGCTTGTCCATCTGGTCCTGCGTGCCGCCCAGATCGGTGAATTTCTTCTGCGCGCGATCGACGGACTGGCGGATTTCGGTGATCAGGTTGGTGTCGGAATTGCTGGCCGACGCAAAGCCGCGCTCCAGCTTCGCAAGGTTCTGCGACGCGTAAAGCAGGTTCGTGTAAAGCTCCAGTTCCGCCGCGAATTTCTGGAACGGTTCGACATGCACGCCAAGCGATTTGGCTTCGTCGAGGTTCTGGTTCATGCGCGGGATCAGGTTATCAAGTATCTTGCGGAAACCGTTGCCTCCGCGGCCGCCGGGCGCGTTGTCCTTCGCGCGGGAAACTGCATCGGCTTTTTCTTCGGGCGACAGGCCTTCGACGCGGGCGAAATCGGCGTGCGATGCGAGGTTCGCCAGCGCCTTATCAAAGCGCTCGGCCTCGCCAATGCGAGCTGAGCCCTTGAGTTCTGTCACAGATTCTTTCAGCGCCTGCTGGATAGCGACGTAGAAACCGCCGACCTGGTCAGCGAAACCGTCCATGGTGGAAAGCACCTGGCCGATTTTCAGGATGTTGTCGAGCGATGCCGCGCGGTCGGATGCGGTTGCGAACAGGTCGGACAGGATGCCGCCTTCGATCTTCGCCTGCACCTGCGGATTTTCGCGCGCCTGCTCGACGGCAAGGATGGTGTTACGGATTTCGGAGCGCTGGAAGGTTGCATCCGAAAACACTTTGCCTTCGACGCGTTTATAGGGCGTGTTGTATTCGCCGAAAGCGAAGCCTTCGATGTTCGCCGCGACTTTGTAGTGTTCGAGGTCATAGAAGTGAACCTTCAGTTCCGGGAACTGCGCCGCCGGATATTGTTTTTCGATATCGAAATCGGCATGGGTGATCAGGCCGCGGGCGGTGTATTCCTTTTTCGCGATCTGCGCGACGGCTTCCGCGAACGGAACGTCCTGCTTGGTTACGGTTTCGGAGACGAATTTACCGTCACGGCGGTCGAGGTCATAGACCATGTAGTGCATGACGCGCCATTTGTCGGCATCTTTATCGACCTGCAACGCCGCCCAGAACTCGACATAGTTTTCGACGATGTTGTGGTTGACGAAGGCATCGGTGCGCATCGCATTGAAGAAGCTGGAACGGCGGGGCAGCGCATCGGCCGCTTTGTCATCCAGAAGGATGTTCGGGTTTTTCACGACCGGCGTTTCGACAGGTTCCGGTTTATCTTTGCTAAAAAAGCCCATTACACTTTACCCACTATTCATAAGACATTGACAAGGTTACAAAAAAGCCGGTGCCGCGAGGCACCGGCTCTTTGATTGGCGTATTACGGCGTCGGGCCCGATTTGCGGGGACGGCGGCTGGCGGGCTTGTCTTCCGCTGCCGGTTGATCGTCCTCGATCGCTGCCACAGGCTTTGCTGCGGTTTCGACGGTTTTGTTGTCGTTGACCGCCGCGTTTTTCGCTTCGACTTGCGCACGTGCCTTCTTCGCTTCTTCTTCCGCGTCTTTCACGGCTTCGAGGCGGCGGGCGACGTTCGAGCTGTCGGCAGCTTCGATCAGCTTGTCGGTTGCGCCGCGCAGTTGTTGTGCGGTCGCTTCCAGCTGTTTCAGGCGCTTTTCGCGGTCGTCGTTTTCGCGTTCGATCATCTTCTGCAGGCGGTCGGACGCTTCGATCAGTTTCTGCGGATCGATCGTACCGCGCGCTTTCGAGTTCATCGTCAGGGTGTGCGCTTCCTCGATCATTTTCATGGTCTGGTCGTGCATCTTGTCGCCGAAGTCGTCTGCTTTCTTGATGGTCTGCGCAGCTTTCAGGGACGAGCCCGCGATACCGGCAGCAGCCAGCATTGCTTTCCACTCGTTCTGAGAGTTGTACATGATGTCCTGGATCTTCTTGCGCTGGTCTTCCATCGTTTCCATCATCTGGCGCAGCTGTTGAGCGGCGATAACGGAAGCGGCGCGCGAACCTTCGAGGACGGTGATGCGGTCGATGAAGTCTTCTTTACGCTTCATCACGTCTTTCAGATACAGTTCGTCTTCAGGATCCTGCGACTCTTCGAAGGTCTTGTTCGCTTCGGGGATGTATTCCTCGTTGTAGCGGCGCAGAACTTCTTTGCCGGCACCGAGATACACGCCGATTTCGCGGGTCGCTTCGACGCGCGCGAGACCGAGTTTCTCGGCTTCTTTCATGACTTCTTTGATGCCGACTTCGGTTTTCTGGATGTTCTCGACAAGTTTGATCATCTCGAACAGCATTTCGGGCAGGGCTTCCTGCATGTCCTTGACGAGTTTTTCGTCTTCGGTGCGTTTCGCTTTCGCGCCCGAGAAGCCTTCCCAGATGTCTTTTGCGAATTTGGTGATGCCTTTCGCGCCCTTGACGGTGCCGGAAGCGAGGCCCTTCAGCATTTTCTGGGTCGCTTCGCCGAACTTGTCGAGGTTCATGCCTTTCAGGCCGCCTTCGAGCTGGTTCAGGGCCGAGGCCATCACGTTGACCTGGTCGTTGAATCTGCCCTGGATCTTGATCATGTCGTTGGCGATTTTGCCCAGGCGGTCCAGCGGCGGGTGGCCGTAGGAAATGATGGATTCAAAGCTGTCAGGGTTCCGGTCGATCGGTTCCATGATCTTTTCCATCTGCTCTTTCAGCTCGGGATCAGCATCGACGTATTCGACGACTTTGCCGCGCGCACGGTTGCGGCGGCTGCTGCGGTCTGCATCGTTTTCGTCTTCGGCAGGCGTATCTGCCATGTTGTTGAATTTCGCTTCGATGCTTTGTTGTTTCTTCATCATCTGGGGACTCTCCTTGGATTGTGGCCCTTCACCGTCGGTGCTTTTTTATAGCAAAATCATTTTTCTTAATCGCGGACAAATTACGAAACCTTAGACATAATGTCAAGACTTCCCGCGACCGTTTTATAAGATTTTGAACACCATATTTTGTTCTGGTGAAGAAATCAATGGTGTAAAGATGTATCGGTTTATATTGATGTTTTTAGGATTATCGCAATTACATATCCCAATTTTTTTACCATATTAGTAGCAATCTGAGCCTATTATTATTTTCATAATCTATAATTTAGGCGCTTATCCACGATCTCGCGGAAGAACAGGCATAGAACAGGCAGGGTGATTCACACACGCTTTTGCTGAATCGATAAAATATTCAATGATTTCAAGTAGGGCGCGGTACGTGGTACGCGAACAGGTCTTCGCTGCCCCATCCGGCCAGGTCCGCGCGCACAACGGCGGGCAGGCATTTGAACAGACCTTGGGCAATCTCTTCCCTGCCCTCACTCTGCATCATCGCCGCCAATTTTTCGCGCATGGGGTGAAGATGCAGCACATCGTTCGCCGCGTAATCCAGCTGGGCAGGCGTCAACACGGGCGCACCCCAATCGGTCGATTGCTGTTCTTTGGAAATTTTCACGCCCAGCACATGGCGGCTGACATCTTCAAGGTCGTGTTGCTGCGTATAGGTGCGCGCGATGCGCGACGCGATTTTCAGGCAATACACGTTTTCTGGAATGACACCCACATAATGCCCGATCCAGCGCATGTCGCCGCGCGCATAGAAAAACATTTTCTCGCGACTGCTATCGGCCATCAGCTTTTTGACGTTCGGCGCGTTGATTTTGCCGGGCGCGAACTGCACCATATGCACCTTGCCGGCACCGTCATAAATCTGCAGCAGGCACAGGCGGTCGCGGAACACGTTGAGCCCCATGAATTCGGTATCGATCGCCAGCACGGGGCCCAGCACAAGGTTATCCGGCAAATCGCCCTGATAAAGCTCGTAACGCGATGCAAGGGCGGATTTCTGGTCGTTGGCGACGGGCTGCAGATTCGATTTCATGACATTCCTGTTCACAGGCGCGGCTAAAAAAGCAATTCCGCACGTTAAACAGAGGATAGAGGATTCTATTTGCCTATGCTAGGCTTTGGCCATGAAACATTACATCGCCCTTGTACTATATATGTCCCTCCTCTGGCTCGCACCCGCATCCCCCGCACAGGCGGCGGACAGCGTTCTTGGTGCTTACGCCCCCAAGGAAAAACGTGACCTGCAGCGTGTCGGCGATATGCTGGCGCTGGCCGAAGACATCGTCGCCTACCGCAAAAAGACCGGCCATTACCCGTTGGCCGGCGACGAGCCGCAGGCCGTGATGACCGTGATCGGCATCACAGATTACCAGCCGGAGGAAGGCACCGCGTATGTCCCCAAATCAAAACTGGAAGACGCGCTGAAAGAAGCGTTGGGCAAGGGCATCGAACTGCCGCTCGACCCCGTCGAAGGCCAGCAGGGCGTTGAGTTGCGCGTTTATCAATATGCAACAGACGGGCAAGATTTTTATGTTTCCGCCGATTTCGAGGAAGATGCGCATTATACGCGCAAGATCAGGGACGGCCATTTCAAGCTGGAGATCACCTCCCGCCCGCTGAAGCGCGACAGCCAGTACAGCATAAAGCAGATCAAGCGTTTCCTGAAATTCGGACCCGATGATGCCGCCAAGCAGGGCACGCTTGAAAAAGCCCTCGACGACCGCGATTTTGACGCAGCGAAAAAGGCCATCGACGACGGCGCGAATATTGACCCCGTCTGCGATTTCGACGTGGTGTGCAAGCCGCTGGCCCGCGCATCACATGAAGGCGACATGGAAATGATCAAGTTCCTGCTCGACAACGGCGCGGATATCGACGGCTTCGCCGCCTATGACGAAGTGCCGCTGATCTACGCGATCGGCAACGGGCAGCAGGAAGCCGCGAAATTCCTGACCGAAGCGGGTGCCGATGTGAACGTCTCGAGCGCGTTCGGGGCGACGCCCTTTATCGGCGCTGTTTCGACGGGCGATGTCGAGCTTGCGGCGCTGATGATCAAGAAGGGCGCAAATCTCAACCGCCGCTGCCTGCAGCTGAACAGCAACGCAACCGCCGGCGATACCGCCGACCGCCCGCTGGAGGCCGCGATCCGCGCCGGCAAAGCCGAACTGGTCGCGCTGCTGCTGAAATCGGGCGCGGATGCGTCGCTGAAGGGGCAGGAAGACAAAACCATGCTGGAATTCGCCCGCGAGAAAGGCGACAAGAAAATCATCGCCCTGATCGAAGCCGCCCAGAAAAAATGATCACGCCCCGCGCGCTGCTGGAAAAAATGTTCCAGGCCGCGATTGATGCCGCGCAACCCGCATTGTGCCTGCCGCAGCATTTGCCCCCGCCGCCCAAAGGCCGGCTTGTCGTGCTTGGCGCGGGCAAGGCCTCTGCCGCGATGGCGAAGGCTGTTGAAGATAACTGGGCAGGCGAGCTCAGCGGCCTCGTCATTACCCGCCACGGGTATGAAGTTTCCTGCGACCGCATCGACATTGTGCGCGCATCACACCCCGTTCCCGACGACAGCGGCATGCAGGCCGCGCAACGCATGATCGACCTTGCGCAAGGCCTGACCGCCGACGACCTTGCGCTCTGCCTGATCTCCGGCGGCGGATCGGCGCTGATGCCGCTGCCGATGGCGGGCATGACGCTTGCCGATAAACAGCGCATCAACAAATCATTGCTGGCATCGGGCGCGGCGATATCGGAAATCAATTGCGTGCGGCGGCATATTTCGGCGATCAAGGGCGGGCGGCTGGCCGCAGCCTGCGCGCCCGCGCGTGTGCTGACGCTGCTGATATCCGATGTGCCGGGCGATAACCCGATGGACATCGCCTCCGGCCCCGCGATTGCGGACCCCACGACCAGCATAGATGCCGCCGCCATCCTGAAACGCTACAACATCGACGCGCCCCCTGCCCTGTCGGAATCCGTCAAGCGGCTGGATAACGAAGAACACCGACTGATCGCAACCCCAAGGATGGCCTTGGATGCCGCCGCAAAAATTGCGCAGCGTGAAAATATTTCCGTCCATTTCCTTGGCGACGCAATCGAAGGCGAAGCGCGCGAACTGGGCGCGTCGATGGCGCGGCATGCGCTGGCGCAAAAGCAGCCCTGCGTTTTGCTGTCGGGCGGTGAAACCACCGTGACACTGCGCGGCAAGGGGCGCGGCGGGCGCAATGTGGAATTTCTTTTGTCGCTCGTGCTGACGCTGAACGGCGCGGCAGATATTTATGCGCTGGCGGGAGATACCGACGGTGTCGATGGTACGGATGATATTGCGGGTGCCTTTATATCGCCCGATACGCTGGCCCGGGCGCGCGCCGCCGGACTCGATGCCGCCCGATACCTTGAAAACAACGACGCGCATAGCTTTTTCGAAGCGCTCGGCGACAGTATCGTCACCGGCCCGACCCGCACGAATGTCAATGATTTCAGGGTGATATTGATCGCCCCGCAGCTGCCAGCCACAGCGCAATAAATTTATGTTATAATGATGGTCATGAAAGACGTCATCGTTGTCATTAACCATGTTCAGGACAGCTACCTCGACCCCAAAAATCCGGTCGATGTCGCGCTGCGCCAGAAAATCAACGACTACGTCGAAAGCATTCGCCCCTTCGTCAAGGGCATCGCCTGGTCTTTCGCCCATGGCAAAAACGCCAGCGGCATCGAATTCGATGCAGAGCATGAGCGCTCCCCCGCCTGGCGTCCGGGCGACATCGAACTGGTCAATAACGATGGCAAGGGACAGGATTCAGGTTTCCTGCAAAAACTGAACGCAGCGCAGCCCGGTGCCGTCATTCTGGCGGGCGTTTATTTCGAAGCCTGCAGCAAGGGCACCGCCACCACGATCAAGCAGGGCCTTGGTATTCCCGTCGCCGTGCCGCAGGATCTGGCCGATGCGCCAGACCCGCAATTTTCCTATCACTACGAGCGCGTCGCCAAGGAAATGGCGCAAAGCGGCATCGACGTGAAATCATCGTCGCGCCAATTGCTGGAAAGCGTCGCCGCCACCCCCTATAACGGGCCCGCCGTTTCAGCACCCGCGGAATTCAAACTGCCAGAAACCGTCGCCGATGCGAATGCGAAAAAAGAATTCACGATACGGCCCATCCGCGACGGCGACGAAAGCCATGTCTGCCGCTTGCTGGGCGGCGACACCAGCAAGATCGATTTCGACGACCCGAAACATCCGGTGAACGAGACCGTCAGGCTGATCGAGGCCAGCCGCGACCCGAATGCGAAGGGCGGCGGCTGGATCGCGCTTGTCGATAACAAGCCCGTCGGTGTCGCATCGACCGAAAACATGGGCGGCGCGCTGGCTGTTGACGACAAATTCGCAAAGTCGGGCATCAGGGAAGCGCTCGCCAGCGCCCGCGACAATTTCCAGCCGCCGGAGATCAAGGCGGCAGCGCCCGGGCAACGCATGCAGTCGCCCAAATCTCCTTAAAGCAGCGCGAGCACGATATACACAGCAGGCGGCGTACAAAAACCAGCGACACAAATCAACTTATGCGGCTTGGCCAGTTTGCGCTTCGCCAGCGCGAAGGCGAGCCATGCCGATATACTTCCTGCGGCAACTGCGCAAAAACTGCCCGACTCCACATCCGGCACATGCAAAAACAGGTATGCGCCGATAGCCGAACCGCCGCCCGCAATCACACCAGCCATATATGACCAAAACGCCTGATACTTCATGGGATTGGTGCTTTCCGGGGGTGGGAACGCCCGTCCAAAAAATTGACATAAATATCAATCTGATATAGGTTAGCAATATACAAAATTTACACTTTGTTAATGATCGGGCGCTAGGGCAATGGTGAAAAAATTCTGGAATAACCTGGATAAAAACGCGCGCGGCAACTGCGTTTGCCTGATGATCGCCATGACCATTCTGTGCGCCATCGCCTTTAAAAACCAGAATGCCTGCCGCGTATCCGATGTGCCGCCGAAATCCGGCTCAGTGCGCGCCTTCATGATCAACCATATGTTCCCCTGCGACGTCAGCGGCCGCACGCCGTTCCGTCCGCCGGCTGAACTTTCGCAGTATGTAGGCGAAGTGCCCAATCCCCGCACAATGGGCACCATGCCGGCCGGCGCGCGTTACAAGCTGGAACAACAGCGCAAAGAGATGCAGCAGCAATACTGATTACCCAAAGCGTTTACCTTGGTGTAAGCTTGAATGACCGCATTCAAGGAGCGATGCAATGGATTACAAACTGCTGCCGCCCGGCAACAACGTACCCGAAGAAGTCAACGCCATCATTGAAATCCCGCGGGGCGAAGGCCGCATCAAGTATGAATACCGCACCAACGGCACGCTGATCATCGACCGCGTCCGGCCCGCCGACGCGCCCATGTACCCGACACATTACTGCGGCATCCCCGCGACGCAGGCACCCGATGGCGATCCTCTGGATGTGCTGATCCTCGGCGACGATCCGCTGAAGTCCGGCGACGTGATTGCGGTGCGCCCTGTTGCCGTGTTCTGGATGACGGATGAAAAAGGCATCGACCCGAAAATTATCGCCGTGCCCGCCGACAGCGTATCGGACGCATACCGCCATATCCAGACTCTTGCCGATGTGCCGGCATCCGACCGCGACCGCATCGAAAAGTTTTTTCAGGAATACAAAAAGGGCGATCTTGCCGGAAAATGGTCCACTTCGGCCGGATGGGACGATATCGATGTGGCGCATAAAACCATCCACGACTGCATCGACCGCTGGAAAAAGGCCTCGGCGCCAGAGCCCGCAAAACCGCAGAAACCCAAGCCCTGACCACCTGTATTCATTGCGAAATCAGGCCTGTTAACACCGCATTAAGCACGACTATGCCATAATATGCCAAATATATCAGGCATGCGAAGCGGATGGCAAAATGGCCGATAAAGAAGCGACTGTAAAAGACAAAGGCCCGATGGTGATGGTCTATATCGGCGACGACGACCCGTCGCGCGGCGACAGCCATGGCTTCAAGGGCATCGGCATGCGCATGGCGCAAAAGCTGCACGGTGAATTTCACTACCTTGAAAACAGGCATCTGGTCGACCTGTACCCGGACATTTCCAGGCCGCGTGACGCTTTCCTGAAATACCTGAAGGATCACGGCAAGCCGGACATCATGCTGAGCCGCTACGGCTATTACGGGGACATGATGACCAGCATCTCGCCCCGGCTGATTGTCAGCGACATCAACGAAAGATTATCGGACAGCCTTCTGGGCGAAAACAGCCTTGTGTCGCACCACCTGACTCCCGAATTGCTGGAGGAACAAGGAAAGCAGTTCCGCGACAACTACAAGGAAATCAAGACGCCGCTGGTCGCCGTGATGATGGTGAACCTCCACGACATCGAAAGTTTTGCGCAAAAAATGGTCTCGAAAGGGGCGGCATATGAAGAAGGCGTGACCGTTTTCATCTGCACCAGCCCCCGCACGCATCAGAACAACTACGCGAAACTGAAAACGCGCCTTGAAGAACTCGCGGCGGAAAAAGGCCTGAGCGGCAAGCTGCACATTTCCGGATACAATTTCCACGAACATGTCGGCCAGAAAACCTTCAACCCCTATGTCGGCCTGATACAGGAAGCTGACCACGTCGTGGTTGCCGGTGAATCAATGTCGATGGTGTCGGAACCCCTGGCCTCGGGCAAGCCCGTTTATCTGTATGAGCCCGGCCACGGTTATAGCTCGCTCAAGAAAAAAGGTCTCGCGATAGATTTCAACACAACCGCGGCCGATACGCGCTTTAATGAACACCGCATCAAGGCGGTCAACATCACCGAAGACATCACCGACCGCCTGATTGACAAGTTCAACAAGTCGTCGCGCAAACATACCGGCCTGCTGGGCTGGGTGCAAAGCAAGGCTGCGGCGTTCAAGAACACCTTCGGTATGTAAGCCCGGATTGCGTTTATTTGCGGAATTTCGCGAGGGAGGGAGCTTTGACAGCTTCTCCCGTTCCACGTTGCATCGATAATGCCAACATCAGGATTTGTTCAGCCCTGGCCTGATTGAGCGCCAAAACGGCCGCCTTGTGATCAGTCTCGGACATTTCCTGGCCGTTTAAATGCCATTGTTTCAAGTCTTCATCGCCAGCCCATTCGACAGAGGCGCCGTCTTCCCGATGCTGCACGCCTTTTTGCCACCACTCCGTCGAACCTTCGAAATGTTCGACAGCAGGTGCGCCGACGCGGTGCCTTTCGCCGTTTACCCACCATTCTTTCGTTCCTGCGGTATATAAAACTGCAGGGCCGTCAAGACGGTGTAATTTTCCGTGCATGTACCACTGAACAGACAATGCGCTTTCCACTGCCGGCCCGTCTTCGCGGTGATTTTTGTCGTTGATCATCCAAATCTTGTCGCCATTCGCATACTCCACCGCGGGGCCGTCGGTGCGGTGGCGCATACCGAATTGCTGCCATACTTTTGTGCCGTCGGGATATTCGAGCGCGGGGCCGTCATCGCGATGAACCTGCCCGTTCAGGGTCCATCTGCGCACACCTTTCTCGTCAACGGTCATAACCGGTGTTTTTGTCGGGTCAGCAACTTGATTAAAAATCTCGCGCAAAACAATCCCCAATCAAAAAATGTGGCTGTTTTGGGAGCGCAGGAAGAAACAGGTCGGGAAACATATTCCATTCAAGGAAAAAACCGCACTGCCTAGGTTTTAGCTCGCCTTGTATTATGTATAATACAAGGCGACTGCTTTGTCAACCGACATAAAAAAAACCCGCAATTTGCGGGTCTTTTTAAAAAGATTGGCGTCCCCTAGGGGATTCGAACCCCTGTTACATCTGTGAAAGAGTTTTAACCTATACATCTGTAAACTCCGGTAGACTCTAACATTCATTATATATCAATGATTTAATGATATCCTTGTCTATGTGAGTCCCCCATGGTACACCCACGGATATTACCCCAGTTTTACCCCAGTTTTTAGACGGAGCGCAAAATGGCTAGGAAAGTAAGGGATTCACGGCTTGAAACACGGCAGGCACGATTGAAGCTGGCCGAACCCGCGAACCGTGAACCCTTCTGGAGGCTGCTGCATCAAGGCCTGCATATCGGCTACCGCAAAGCACCACGGGGGGGCGTCTGGATGGTGCGCTCTCAGCAGGGAGGTAAATACGTCAAGAAAGTGTTAGGCCACGCTGACGACTTCCAAGACAGCAATGGCACGACCATCCTTAGCTATGCCGAGGCACAGAAGCTTGCCCAGCAATACGCTGAAAAGGATTTCAGCCCTCTGACCCTACAGCAGGCAGCTGACAGCTATCTGGCTTGGTTTAAAGACCACAGGAAGGGCTATAAAGAAACCTACCTGAATATCCATGCCCATATCCTGCCTGCCTTTGGGGATAAGCTGGTGGCCGACATCAAGACGCTTGAACTGAAGGCATGGCTTAACAAGCTGGCCGCAACCCCTGCCCGTAAACGCGCTGGCAAAGGCAAGAAAACCGCATATAAGGCAGCACCCAAGACCGATGCAGAAAAACGCGCCCGTAAATCCTCTGCCAATCGCAGCCTGACTATCCTGAAGGCCATTCTTAACAAGGCCTTTCAGGATGAAAAGGTGGCCGATGATACGGCATGGCGCAGGGTTAAGCCTTTCGAGAATGCCGACGAACCCATCACCCGCTTCCTGACCGAGGCCGAATGCACGCGCCTGATCAACGCTGCCAAGCATGACTTCAGGCAGCTGGTGAAGGCTGGCCTATTCACAGGCGCACGATATACGGAACTGACCACGCTGAAGGCCAAAGACGTTAACCTCGATACGGGTAACATCTACATTCAGCCCTCCAAAAGCGGTAAAGGCCGCTACATCCCTCTTTCAGGCGAAGGGCTGGATTTTTTCAAAACCCAATGCGCTGGAAAGACGGGAGATCAGCCCGTATTCACAAAGCACGATAAAACGGTATGGGGCAGAAACCACCATGTACGCGAACTGGCGGCAGCCTGCACCAAGGCCAAGATTGAACCCGCTATCGGCTTCCATGAGTTGCGCCATACCTATGCCTCCCTGCTGGCGCAGGCAGGGGCTGACCTGCTGACTATATCCAAGCTGCTAGGCCATGCCGACACCCGCATAACCTCCCGCCATTACGCGCACCTCTGTGATAAGACGCTGGCGAATACCGTCAACACGCTGCTGCCAAAATTCGGCCATGAAACCGATAAGATAATACGGCAAATAAAATAGCTGTTTTTAATTTATACCCCCAAATATACCCCCAGAATTCTGTGACGTACACGGGATTCGAACCGCTGTTGCGTTGCCTTCACACGGACAAATTAACCTTCTAAGGCAGCCTGCCAAATCGTAGTATATTAATTCAGAATTTCTCACTACGGCATCCGGGGCATTTCATGAGCACAGCTTTAAACGATTTACTCAGCCGCTACCGCAGCAGCGCGAAGACCGAGCGCGAAAAGGGCACGTATTTCGAGGAGCTGATTATCGCCTATCTGCGAAACGAGGCGACGTATAAAGACCTCTATAGCCAAGTCTGGACATATGCCGACTGGGCAAAGGAACAGGGGCGCGACGGCAAAGACACAGGCATCGACCTTGTCGCCAAGACAAACGGCACAGATGAATATCACGCCATCCAGTGTAAATTTTATGACCCCGATTACCGTGTACAGCGGGGGGATATCGACAGTTTTTTTACGGCATCGGGAAAAAAGCCCTTTACCCATCGCGTCATTATCACCACCACAAATAACTGGGGCGAACACGCCGAGGATGCGCTGCAGGGGCAGAACCCGCCGGTTACCAAAATCGATTTGCTTGATCTGGAGAATAGCCAGATTGACTGGGCAAAATACAAACCAAAGCAAGACCCCGTACTGAAGCCTAAAAAAGAACTCCGTCCCCACCAGCAAAAGGCCATGGCGGACGTTGAAAGCGGCCTAAAAACCGCCGAGCGTGGCAAGTTGATCATGGCCTGCGGCACGGGCAAAACCTTTACGGCATTAAAAATCGCCGAAACGCTGGCGGGCAAGGGCAAGCGCGTCCTTTTCCTTGTGCCCAGCTTGTCATTACTGTCTCAAACGCTGACGGAATGGACGCAGGAAAGCAAAACGCCGCTACACAGCTTCGCCGTCTGCTCTGACAGCGATATTGGCAAGAAACGAAAATCCGACGACGACGCAGTGCAGACCTTTATGCACGAATTGCGCTATCCCGCCACCACCGATGCCCCATCGCTGGCGAAGGAAATGGATAAGCGTCACGACAAAACGCATATGAGCGTGGTTTTCTCCACCTATCATTCTATCGACGTTATTAGCAAGGCGCAGAAAAAACACGACCTGGCCGATTTTGACCTGATCATCTGCGACGAAGCCCACCGCACCACGGGCGCGACGTTTGAAAATGAAGAAGAAAGCAATTTCGTCAAAATCCACGATGGTAACTTCATCAAGGGTAAAAAACGCCTCTATATGACGGCCACGCCCCGCATCTATGCCGATGCCGCACAGGCCAAGGCCGAAACGCAAAATATCACCCTCTGCTCGATGGATGATGAAAAGCTTTACGGCAAAGAACTTCATACCCTGACATTCTCCGAATCCGTCATGCGCGGCCTGTTGGTGGATTACAAAGTGATCGTGCTGACCGTTGATGCAGCGCATATCAGCTCACGCCTGCAAAACCTGCTCAAAGATGAAAACAACCAACTGAAAGTTGACGACGCTGCCAAAATCGTTGGCTGCTGGAAAGCACTCAGCAAGCAGTATCAGGAAGACGCAACGGATGATAAAGAACCCATGCGCCGCGCTGTCGCCTTCTGCCAAGTGATCGAAGCTCAGCAGGGCGCGAAGACTCACAAAGTCAGCTCCAAAAACATCGCCGCCATGTTCCAGTCAGTGGTCGAAGCCTATCAGGAGCAAGAGGAGGAACATAAAACCCTCACCTGCGAAGCCGCGCACATAGACGGCAGCATGAACGCCACAGAGAAAGAATCAAAACTGCAATGGCTTAAAGCTGAAACGCCTGAAGACACCTGCCGCATTTTAAGCAACGTGCGCTGCCTTTCCGAAGGTGTGGACGTTCCCGCGCTGGACGCTGTTCTGTTTCTCACCCCGCGCAATTCCCAGGTCGACGTGGTGCAATCAGTCGGACGCATCATGCGTAACGCCCCCGGCAAGAAACGCGGATATGTAATATTGCCCGTCGTCATCCCCACCGGCACAGAACCCCACGAAGCCCTTAACGATAACAAAACCTACAAAGTCGTCTGGGATGTGCTGCAGGCACTGAGGTCACACGACGACCGTTTCGATGCGATGATCAATAAATTCGATTTGGTCGGCAAAGACAATAGCAAGATGGAAGTTATCGCCATCACCGATAAAATCACGCCAAAGCAAAAGAACAAAGGCGACAAGAAAGACGCCGGAAAAGGCTCTTTCACCATCGGCGAACCCGTGCAAAAACCCGCCGCTGCTGAGCAGATGAAACTGCAATTCCAGATCGGCGAGATTGAACGCGCGCTTTACGCCAAAATGGTACAGAAATGCGGCAACCGTCGCCATTGGGAAGAATGGGCGGGAGATATAGCCAAAATCGCCAAGACCCATATCGCCCGGATTACCGCTATCGTCAACGACCCGAAAAACAAGATAGAGGCCAAGGCCTTTACTGATTTCGCCGATGAATTGCGCGATGATTTAAATAACCAGATCACGAATGACGAAGTGATCGAAATGCTGGCACAGCACCTGATCACCAAGCCCGTTTTTGACGCACTATTCGATAAATACAGCTTCGCCAGCAACAACCCCGTTTCACAAGCCATGCAAAATGTGCTGGATGTGCTGCAGGAACACCGGCTGGAAAAAGAAGCCGATACGCTGGATCGGTTCTATGGCAGCGTAAAACTACGCGCCGAAAAAATCGACGATGCCGCCGCGAAACAAAAAATCGTAGTCGAACTTTACGATAAATTCTTCCGCAATGCCTTCCCCAAAATGACCGAGAAACTGGGCATTGTTTACACCCCGGTCGAGGTTGTGGATTTTATCATCCATTCCGTCAACGACGTACTGCAGCAGGAATTCGGCGAAACGCTAGGCAGCAAGGGCATCCACATCCTCGACCCGTTCACCGGCACGGGAACATTCATCACCCGCCTGCTACAAAGCGGCCTTATCGCCTCGAAAGACCTGCCCTATAAGTACAAAAACGAGATTCACGCCAACGAAATTGTGCTGCTGGCCTATTACATCGCAGCTATCAATATCGAAGCGGCTTACCACGGCCTTGCTGGTGGTGACTATCTGCCCTTTGAAGGCATCTGCCTGACTGATACCTTCCGTCTTAGCGAAGAAGACATGATCAGCAATATGCTTGCGGATAACAGCGACAGGCGCAAGCGTCAGCAAAAACTGGATATCCGCGTCATCATGGGCAACCCACCTTATTCAGCCGGACAAAAAAGCGAGAACGATAACGCAGCGAATATAGAATACCCATCTTTAGATGAAAAAATTCGCGCTACCTATGCCGCAAAATCCAAGGCAACCCTGCAAAAGAATCTGTATGATTCTTACATTCGAGCCTTCCGTTGGGCTTCCGACCGTATCGGCGATAGAGGCGTTGTGGGTTATGTTACCAACGGCGGCTGGCTTGACAGTAACTCCACAGATGGGATGCGAAAATGTTTAGCCGATGAATTTAGCAATCTTTACTTATTTCATTTGCGGGGGAATGCTCGAACAGCAGGCGAACTAAGACGCAAGGAAAAGGATAACGTCTTTGGTCAAGGAACGCGAACCCCGATTGTCATTAGTATTCTTGTTAAAAATCCCAATGCAAAAGATCATGGGAATATTTACTTCCATGACATCGGCGATTATCTGTCGCAGGAAAAAAAGCTAGAGATTATCTCTGATTTCAAGAGTGTGAAGGGAATCGAGATCGCCGAAGGCTGGGCAAAAATAGCACCCGATGAACATGGCGACTGGCTTAATCAGAGAGATAGCAGCTTTGAAGAGTTTATCGTTATGGGTGATAAAAAGAATAACTCCGCCCAAGCCATTTTTGAAAATTATTCTCAGGGTATCCTTACGAGCCGGGATGCGTGGTGTTATAACTTTTCTAAACGGTCATTAGAAGGGAAAATGAAATCGACTGTTTCCTTTTACAACCAACAGGTTTCTGAATGGAAGAAAAAGTCTTCTAAAGATTTATCGGAGTTTGAAGATTTTATTGACACTGACTCTAAGAAAATTAGCTGGTCAAGGGCACTCAAAAATGATGGCAGGCGCTGTATTGATCATGCATTTTCCAGTAAGAAAATACGCACTGGAATTTATCGCCCCTTTACCAAGCAATGGGTTTACTTTGATCGACACTTTAATGAAATGGTTTATCAAGTGGATCGGCTTTTCCCAGATGAAACCGCTAATAATCTGGCAATAGACCTATCTAGCGGCAGCGCATTTTCCGTCCTTATGATTGCTCAGCCCCCAAGCTTTGACACGATTGTCAAAGGTCAGTCTTTCCCGCTTTACCTCTACGAAACCTCAGACACCGACGAAGACGAAGGCCTTTTCAAAGGCTCAAAAAAGGATGCAGGTATCAAAAAGAAAGACGGCATCACCGATGCGGGGCTAGCACATTTCAAGGTTGCTTATACGGGGGAGAAAATCTCGAAGGAAGATGTATTTTATTATATCTATGGCCTGCTGCATTCGCTGGATTACCGCGATAAATACGCTGACAACTTGTCGAAAGAGTTGCCGCGTATCCCCTGCGTCAAGAAGGCGGCGGATTTCTGGGCATTCAGCAAGGCAGGCCGCGCACTGGCCGATTTGCATGTAGGCTATGAAACTGTCAAGCCTTTCGACCTGACGCTCGATACCGGCGGCAAGAAACTTAATTCCCTTGGTGAAAAAGAATACTACGTCACCAAAATGAAATTCGCCAAAAAGGAAGACAAGTCTATCGTGATTTATAACGACTACATCACCCTGCGCGATATCCCGCTGGAGGCCTATGAATACGTCGTCAACGGCAAGCCCGCACTCGAATGGGTAATGGAACGCCAGCGCGTCAAGACAGACGAAGACAGTGGCATCACCAACGACGCCAACCTATACGCCACCGAAACCGTCGGCGATGCCGCCTATCCCCTCAAACTGTTCCAGCGCGTCGTGACAGTCAGCCTTGAAACCATGAAAATCGTAAACTCCCTTCCGAAGCTGGAAATCCAAGAACCGAAAAAAGAGAGAGCCGCTTAACGCAGAAAAATTTTCTCGCCGAGTTAGGTTGATAAAAATGCCTGAGTAAACATGGTAACCCAAAAAATGGAATCATTAGATTATTGGCGATTTGCAACCAGCTTGACTATTTTTCAAGCTATAATTTTGATTGTGGGTTTCGATCCCTCTGATGCTGATGTGGCTTACTGCGAAAACGTTTCCTTGGATAGGAAGCCTAAAGGCTATTTAGCTGTCAAAGCAGCTTTGATTGAAGCTATTAAATCAGGCGAAGTTAAGCCAACACATTATAAGCCGATAACCGAAACCGCATACGACTCCACGACAGGCGATGCAGTGGGAGAATATGCCTTACCCAATTCCGTTGACCTCGATACGACAATACCAGTTTCAGAAATAAAAGCCTTCCTGTCTCGGCGCGGTGTTGTGACAGGATTCTTTTTTCCGGATGGGGGCGCAGCAGAAGAATTCCTAGACCCTAGTAACCCCTGCTATGCTCCAAAGCTTGCCGCAGCAGTCACAGGATGGAAAGTTGTATCCAGTGATATGAGTCTTTTAAAAGGGAAAACTCCCAAGCAAGCTTTAGTTAAATGGTTGCGTGAAAATGCCAGACAGTACGGCCTCACTGACGAGGAAGGAAAGTTTAACGATCTGGGTATTGAAGAAGTGGCCAAGGTGGCCAACTGGAATACGGATGGGGGCGCAGCAAGAACTCCAAGCAGCACCAACTTGCCCCCTCCCCCTGTGAGTAAGAAAGAATCTAAGCCAAAGAGGCTAGAAGACAGCGAGGATGACGGAATTATCCCTTTTTAAGCCCTCCCACCCCCTATGCTTTTAGGGTAGGTGAGTTGAATATTAATCATCCATATAGTTTTCTTAACCCGCCTAGCTATTTGAGACCGCCTCCAGCTCATATGATTTTCTTGAAAGACGTTAAACGATTCTAACGACACAAGGAGAACATAGATGGACACCCCCCAAGCATTTTCAATTAAACGCTTCTGCGATACACACGACCTATCGCGGGCACTTTTCTATAAGCTGCAGAAGGAAGGAAAAGCACCAAGAACTTTTAGATGCGGGCGTCGAGTCCTTATCAGCCAGGAATCAGCACAAGAATGGCGCAAGGTCATGACGCAAGAGCAATCAGTCGCATGACCGCAAGAGAAAGCCCGCAAGCGTGTATCAGACGCAGCGGGCTATATCTTTTCCCCTTTGAAAGGCCAAGACCCCATGACATTACACCATTCCCCCCTTGATAGCAAAAACTCCAGCGCAGCCTTCAAGGCTTCCCTGCCGGACGGAGACATGTTTAATTCACCCCCTGCCGAGCCTCTTTTACCGCCGCTGAAGGCCTACACGCTGCCGGACTTTATCAGGCTGCCGATCCCCCCGAGAGAGAACCTGCTAGCCCCTATTATCCAGACGCAGAGCCTGAGCATGCTTTACGCCAAGAGAGGCGTAGGCAAGACCCATATCGCTCTTGGCATAGGCTATGCAATCGCCACAGGCGGCACGATCCTGAAATGGCAAGCCCCCACGTCTAGGCCTGTCCTGTACCTTGACGGCGAGATGTCAGCCAGCACGATGCAGGATCGACTGAAAAAGATTGTCGAGGCTTCAGGCCATAGCAGCCCCCCTGAAGGCTTTTCAATCATCACCCCCGATATGCAGCCGAGCGGCATGCCCGACCTTGCCACCCGCGAAGGGCAGGCCTTGATTGAACCGCATGCACGGCAGGCGGAGTTTATCATCGTTGATAACATCGCCACCCTTGCCCGCACCGGCAAGGAAAACGAGTCCGAGGGCTGGCGGGGGATGCAGGAATGGGCTTTACGCCAGAGGAGCAGCAAGAAGTCGATCCTGTTTATTCACCATGCGGGTAAGGATGGGCGGCAAAGGGGCACTAGCAGCCGCGAGGATGTACTAGACCTTGTGATCAGGCTGGAGCATTCAAAGGGCTATAACCCTAAAGAGGGGGCTATGTTTGAAGTGCATTACGATAAAGCCCGCCACCTGCTGGGCAGCGATGCCAACCCTTTCGAGGCCACTCTGGAGAAAAGCGGCCAATGGTCATTCCGTGACCTGCAAGATGCCCTGCTTAAACGTGCGCTGGAGCTTCAGGCCGAGGGGCTGTCAATGGAGGAGATCGGGGAGCAACTGGGCAAGCATAAGTCTACTGTCTCCCGAATGCTCAGCAAGTATGCTTGAGGTGCATAGGCGTTTTGTTGCAAGGTTGCGCCCCCTAGGAAACGCAACGACGCAACAGGCCTGCAACGAGAGCAGGAAGGGGCTTGGCAGGGATAAGCTCAGGCGGGCAACCTGAGCGCCCCCAAGGCGGGCGAAGGTTGTGCGCCGTGACAAGCGGAGCATGACAAGTATGCTCGATGATCCTTTGGGATGATTCAGAAAAACCTGAATTAATCAGGCCGTATATTTTCCGATAGTTTATTTTAGGAGCGTTGAAAAGATTCAGGAATTTGATTTTAAAATAGGCTATAATCAATATGGGCATTCCCTTGGAGCGTTATCGGACGTAGGACAGAGGGGCTTTAGCTATGGAGCAGCACGAGTCGCCAAGGGATGCCTGCTCATCTCCAGCGCACCGGCTTTGAATTGAAACATAGAATGTCAAAGCTCACTGTTTATCAGCGCAGGATCAGCGTTAACTGTTTCTTGAATTTCCGTGTTTTGTATATCTTGGCGTTTAGGTGAGCGGTTCGGCGGCAAGAGGCTTACTACTTTTCAGCAACCCCGCCCCCGACCACCGCAATCAAAACACTGGTGGACTTCAGTAGACACTCCAGAAATTCTTACACCAGTTAGTTTCACAACCGACTGAATAGATACGGCAATTCCAATTAAATATGAGGTATAATGAATATAGCAGGCGCAAACTTGCCAAATGATTTCGGATAAAAAGAGGAGAGAGAATGGGCGGCAGAGGATCAGGTAGCTGGTACAGGTACAGCAAGAAAACCTATCTCGATGAATGCCGATGCCTTGATATTAACCGCATGGTCAAGACCGCAGCCATACCTGAACATGGCTGGCGCTCTGGCAGCTGGATATGGACGGATAGCGAAACCGGAGAGAAAAAGGCTTCCATAGGATATGAAGCCAACACCGCAGCACAAGGCGGGGCTTATCTACGGCTGCACTATACCCTGACAGACCGGGGCGAAAAGGTCGATTACAAGATCAGGCTGGAAAGCACACAACCCCGCTATGGCGGTAAACGCTTCTGGTTTATTTGCCCCTCTACAGGCCGCAGGGTGACAAAGCTATACCTTCCCTTTGGCGGCACTTACTTTGCCTCCCGCCATGCCTACCGCCTTTCATACGCTTCCCAGAGTGAAGGCGCAGGCGACAGGGCTATACGCAGGAAATGGAAACTACAGAATAAAGTCGGCGGGCATGACTTCCCCTGCCGCCCCAAAGGAATGCACCAAAAGACCTTTGAACGCCTTGCAGATGCCGTATGTCAGGCAGAGGAGCATATAGACGGGTACATTTTCCAGCGATTTGGCGGCATAGCCTGAAAAGGCCTCTATATATGCTGTTTTCAGCGAATAATCAGAGTCGGAATGTGCCTGATAAGGATAGAGTTTTTAACCACGGGTATTACCCCAGTTTTACCCCAGTAATGAAAAAGCCCGGAATAAACCGGGCTAAATCCTTGAAAAGATTGGCGTCCCCTAGGGGATTCGAACCCCTGTTACATCCGTGAAAGGGACGTGTCCTAGGCCTCTAGACGAAGGGGACGCATGTTCGGTTCGAACGGTATGGTTTTACTTATAATACCGTCCGAAATCAAGGGTTATTTTGAGGGATACAGGCGGCGCGGCTATGGCAGGCTTAACGGACACGGCTTATGCCAAACCATTGAAACCGTGACATTTTTCAAATTATGCATCTTCCCCATCGTGATCGTGCCGATTCAAACGATAGTCTTGCTGCTACGAATTGCGGATATTCTGCAGTAGTGACGGCGCATAGAAACGCGCAAGGCTGACCGCGGGCTTTCCGAACAAGTGCCGCACTTGACCGACAATCAATACTATATCGGATTAACCTTCGCCCACGCCATAGACCGGGCAGGCATCCACGATCTGGAAGTTCACGCTGCGTTTGCCCTGCCATGTGTTGATGGTGGCATGACCGGCAAGATGCATGGGGGCATTTCCGCCCTTCAGCAGCAGCGGGCCAAGCTCGGTGTCCATCGCGCGGAAGGCGATGCCCTTGATGCTGGTGCCGCCGGCGGTGTCCTGGATGTAGCAGCTGACATGGCGTTCGCCGACAACCGTTGCGCGCACGACCTTCACGCCGGTCAGCGCAAAGCGCGGTTCGGAATTTCCCGCGCCATAGGGGGCAAGCATGCCGAGTTTTTCGACAAGGTCGATGGTGAGCGCGTGCGTGGAGAGTACACTGTCGAGCCGCAGTTCGGGCGCGAAGCTTGCGCCCTTCAGCTGTTCCTTTGCATGTTCATTCAGAAATGCGCAAAGCGCCGGAAATTTCGCGCGCGCGACCGTGAATCCCGCCGCCATTTTATGCCCGCCGCCCGCGATCAGCAAGCCTGCGTCTTTCGCCGCGATGATTGCTGCGCCAAGATCGATGCCCGCGACGGACCGCGCCGATGCCTTGCCGATATCGCGGTCGTCAAAAGACACGACACAGGTGGGGCGATTGTATTTTTCCTTGATGCGCGCAGCGACGATGCCGATCACGCCGGGATGCCAGCCTTCGCCGCCCGCCACGATCACGAGGTCGTCGGTGATTTTTTCCTCGACATAAGCGACGGCGCTGTCGATCACGTCTTCTTCGATGTTCTTGCGCTCGGCATTATATTCGTGGAGTTTCTTGGCCAGAACGCGCGCCTCCAGCGTGTCGTCGGTCGCGAGCAAACGCCAGCCGAGATTGGATTCCCCCACGCGCCCGCCCGCATTCACGCGCGGGCCGAAGACGAAACCGGCATGGAACGCCGTCGGTGCTTCAGATACGGCGGCAAGGTCTGCCAGCGCCGTGATGCCGGGATTCATGCGCATCGCCATCACGCGCAGCCCCTGCGCCACAAATGCGCGGTTCACGCCCGTCAGCGGCACGATGTCGCAGACAGTTCCCAGCGCGACAATGTCGAGCCATTGTAAAATGCGCGGCTCGGGCCGTTGTTCGTTGTACCAGCCCTGCGCGCGCAGCAGCCGGTTGACGGCGACAATGGTCAGGAAGGTCACGCCGACAGCCGCCATATGCCCCTGCCCGCTGGTGTCGTCCAGACGGTTCGGATTAACGACAGAATGCACGGGCGGGAGTTTCGGTTCTGCGCGGTGATGGTCGAGTACGATGATATCAAGCCCTGCCGCCGCGCCAATGGCGAGCGGTTCAAACGCGGTGATGCCGCAATCGACGGTGATGACAAGGCGTATGCCTTCGCCCTGTAGTTTCAACAGCGCGGGCGCATTCGGGCCATAACCTTCGTTGATGCGGTCGGGAATATAAACGCGGAGGTCACGTCCCTGCGCCGCGAAGAACCGCTTGAGCAGCGCGGAAGACGTTGCGCCATCGACATCGTAATCGCCGAAGACGGCAACTTTTTCACCGGTCATGATGGCCGATGCGATACGCTCCGCCGCTTTGTCCATGTCCTGCAAGGTCGATGGGTTGGGCAGCTGCGCCTTTAATGTGGGCGTTAGGAATTCGGCAACGTCATCGAAGCCCACACCGCGCGACACAAGGATACGACTGACCATTCCCGGCAGGTCATGCGCCTGCGCGATGCCAGCGGCAAGCCGTTCATCGGTCTGCGCAAAAACCCAGCGCTTACCGATCACGGATTTTTCAACCGACAGCACAGCCGTTTCCAGCGGCGCGGCTTTATCACCCGTGCCTGCATTCTGCTGGAATTGCGCCTGCGGTTTTGCGGTCATTATTTGTAGCCGCCTTTGAGCAGGAAGTTATGCGACGCCTCGATACGGCGCACCGTGCCGGTTTTGGAGCGCATGATGACGGAATTGGTCGATGCGCCCCCTGCATGACGGCGCACGCCCTTGAGCATCGGGCCGTCGGTCACGCCGGTTGCTGCGAACATCACATCGCCCTTTGCCAGATCCAGCAAACCGTATTTGCGGTTCAGGTCGCTGACGCCCCAGCGCGCGGCGCGGGATTTTTCGTCTTCGTTGCGGAACAACAACCGGCCCTGCATGAAACCGCCGATGCAGCGCAGCGCGGCAGCCGCCAGAACGCCTTCGGGCGCGCCGCCCGCGCCGAAATAAATATCCACGCCGCTGTCGGGCTGGCAGGTGGCGATCACGCCCGATACGTCGCCATCGGAAATCAGCATGATGCGTGCGCCCGCTTCGCGCACCTTGGCGATCAGTTCTTCGTGGCGCGGACGGTCGAGGATGCAGGCGACAAGGTCGGACACATCGGCGCGTTTCGCCTTGGCGAGTTCTTTGAGGTTTTTCTGCGGCGTTTCGTCAAGATCGACGACATCATGCGGAAGCCCCGTCATGCCGATCGCGATTTTCTGCATATAGACATCAGGCGCGTTCAAAAACCCGCCCTTCTCCGCCATCGCGACGACGGCGAGCGCGTTGGGGCCGCCCTTGGCGGTGATGGTGGTACCCTCCAGCGGGTCGAGGGCGATATCGAGTTCGGGGCCGTCGCCCGCGCCGACCTTTTCGCCGATATAGAGCATGGGGGCTTCGTCGCGCTCCCCCTCTCCGATCACGACGGTGCCGTTGATGTGCATGGTGTTGAGCGCGCGGCGCATCGCATCGACCGCCGCCTGATCCGCCGCCTTTTCATCGCCGCGCCCCATCAGCAGGGATGCGGACAAAGCAGCGGCCTCGGTCACGCGCACAAGCTCAAGCGCGAGGTTGCGGTCCATCGTCAGCTTTTCGTTCACGCGGGCATCTCCGTTGTCGGAAACAGTCTTGAGGGAGGGTTGTGCCATTCGCAAAATCTCCTAGCTCTTGAATTCTTCGATCCGCATCAGGTAAGGCGGCTCCACCACCGCCTTCAGCTGGCCGATTTTTTCGGCCACTTTTTGTATGCTGTCTTCCGACGTTTCGTGCGTGGTCAAGATGACCGGCACGGCCTGATCGGGGTCGCGCCCGCGTTGCAGGACGGATTCCAGCGATACCTTATTATCACGTAAGATGGCTGAAATATCGGCGATAACGCCCGGCTGGTCAAGCACCATGAGCCTGAAGTAGTAAGACCCTATTCTATCAAGGATATTTGCCGCCTTCAGCACGCCCACCTTGCCGCCATCCATACCCATCAGGGGCAAAGCGCGGCCGCGCGCCACATCGGCGATATCGGACACCACGGCGGAGGCGGTCGCGTTGCCGCCCGCGCCCGCGCCCATCAGCAGCACTTTGCCGACAAAATCGCCATCAACATAAACGGCGTTCAGCGGGCCTTCGGTCGCGGCGATGGGTGAATCTTTCGGCACAAGGCATGGCTCGACCGATTGTTCAATCCCTTTGTCCGTGCGGCGCGCGATGCCGAGCAGTTTGATTTTGAACCCAAGGTCGGCCGCGAAGCCGATATCCAGCGCGGTGATTTTGCGGATGCCCTTGATGTCGATATGATCCACATCCGGCACACAGCCGAATGCCAAACCCGACAGGATGGACAGTTTATGCGCCGCATCCACGCCGTCGATATCGAAGGACGGATCGGCCTCCGCATAGCCCTTGTCCTGCGCTTCCTTCAGCACATCGCCGAAGGCGCGGCCCGTACGGGTCATTTCAGACAGGATGAAGTTGCAGGTGCCGTTCAGGATGCCGAAGACGGCGTTGATGTTGTTCGCCGCAAGACCTTCGCGCAATGCCTTGATAATCGGTATGCCGCCCGCGACAGCCGCCTCGAACGAAACCGAACCGGTGCTTTTTTTCAGGAGCGATATGATTTCGCCGCCGCGCTTGCCCAGCAGCGCCTTGTTGGCAGTGACGACGGGCTTATTGAGCGCGAGCGCGGTTTTAACGACCTCATGCGCTGCGCCATCCGCGCCGCCGATGAGTTCCACCACCACATCCACATTCGGATCGTTTGCGACATCGACAGGATTGTCGTGCCATTTCACCTTCGACACGTCGATGTCGCGGTTCTTGCCCTTGCTGCGCGCAGACACGGCGGTGACGCGGATATCGCGCCCCGTGCGGTCAAGCAGCAGCTGGCCGTTCTGTTCCAGAAGCTTGAAGACGCTGGCGCCGACATTGCCAAGGCCTGCGATGCCGATTTTCAGGGGTTCCGTCATTGCGCTTCACCTTTAATAGAAACAACCCTTCCGGAAGAAGGGTTGTTTCGTGTTCTGTTAATACGGCAGCAGACGGTTATTACCGCCAGATACTTACTGGCCGTTCATATAGATTTCGCTGCGGCGGTCCGCTGCTTCCTGCGACTTGTCGCCGGGGTTCAGGTTCGGTTCTTCGTCGCCGCGCGAGATCGCTTCGATCCATGCCGGGGTGACACCCGCTTTTTGCAGCTCGCTCGTCACGGCATTGGCGCGTTTCTGCGCCATTTCGAAATTGATCTCCTTGCGGCGGACGGGATCGGTCACGCCATCGACGCGGGTGCTGGCATGGCCGATGACGGTCATGGCGACGTTGTTCTGTGTGCCCTGGATGCTGCGGGCGAATTCGGCAAGGCGTTCGCGGTCAGCCTTGCTGATCTTGGCCGAGCCATGCGCGAAGTAGACTTCCTGTGCCAGCTGGCCGAAGCCCTGCGGCGCTGCGGGATAACCTGCGCCGGCATCGGTATAAACGCCGGTGCTTTCGACCACGACCACGCCGTCCGTGCCCGGGGGCAGCGGACGTTCACGCCATTTCGACAACGGCAGGTATTTCGGATACGGCTTGATCAGGCGGATGTTTTCGACGTTCTGGCCGGTGTAGCCGGTCGGCACATGCCCCCAATGTTTCGCCATATGGGAAGGTTCGCCATGCAGCCAGTTGGCGTTGTCCTCAAGGTTGCGCTTCGCACCATGATAGGTGTTGGTGCAGCCCGCCACGAGGGCGACCGCAAGGAACATGAAAACCGGTTTTGTGAAACGCATCGGGAAGCCCCTGAATTTGTGTTCTGAATCAGCTTGATAGCCGTTAGGAGCAGTTTGCATCAGGCGTCCTGTTTCATCAACACCTATGTTGCTGTTTTTGCGAAAATTTTTGTAGTTAGCGGAGGCGGCGCAACACCATAGTTTTGAAAAACAGGTCGCTGCCGTCCAGCGCCTTGCGCCCCGTATGATCGGGAATTTCTTTGTCGATTACGATGGCAAATTCGGCAGTTGCGCCCGCAGCCTGATTGAACGCCTGAACAAAATCGGCAATCTCGTTCTTTTCAATTGTGAATTGATGTTCACGCGACGCGGGAACGGGATACTGGACATCGACAGCGCCGCCAACCGCCACCAGCGAAAATATGGTTTTCAACGATTTGCGACGATCTTCTTCATCCAGATACTGAAGCACGCCGATGGCGGAGACGATATCGAACGCCTTGCCCTGCCCTGTCACCTGCGCCAGTTGAGGCAATACATCATCATTCCATTCTATGCTTTTATCCGGGAAGGTTTTGATACCGATATCGCGCAGCTTTTCCGCCGGCTCGGTCGCCACGACGCTGTAACCGAGGCTGGCGAACATATTCGCATCAGCCCCCGACCCCGCCCCGATATCCAGCACGCGCAACCCCTCGCCCTTGGGCAGGTTGGCCAACAGGTCGGCATGGACTTTTTGCCGGTCCAGCTGGTTGTACTGGGCGGCCAGGGCATCGGCGCGGTCGTTGAAATAATCTATCGCGGGCTTGTTCATGAATTTCATAATACAATTATGGCGCCGGGACGGCAATGGCATAAAAAGAAAAAAGCGCCTGAATGAACAGGCGCTTTTTCTTTGGTCCGGTAGCAGGACAAGCTTAACGCTTGACCCACTGGGTGCCTTTACGTGCCTTATGGCGGCCGTATTTTTTACGTTCCACAACGCGGCTGTCGCGCGTCAGGAAGCCTGCCTTTTTGAGGGGCAGGTGCAGGCCGGGCTCGAAATGCACGAGCGCGCGGCTGATGCCGTGACGCACTGCGCCCGCCTGGCCGGTCAGACCGCCGCCGGAGACGATCACGGTCACATCGAACTGGCCGATGCGGCTGGAGACTTCGAACGGCTGGTTGATGACGAGGCGCTGCGTGCCGCGTGCGAAGTACACGGCGATGTCGCGGTCGTTCACGGTGATTTTGCCTGAACCGCGCTGAACCCAGACGCGTGCAACCGCGTCTTTACGGCGGCCGGTGCCATAGGCGCGGCCTTTTTTATCCAGCGTCTGGACGCGCTCTTGCGGAGCGGTCGCACCTGCGGAAGCGCCGGCTTGTTCTGCGACGGCTTCTTTCAGGTCGGAGAGGGATTTTTTCGTTGCCATGGTATCAATTACCTCTTGTTCTTCGGGTTCATCGCCGCGATGTCAACGACGGTGGGCTGTTGTGCTTCATGCGGGTGAGCGGCGCCTTTGTAAACGCGCAGGCAGGTCAGCTGCTGGCGTGCAAGGGGGCTGTCTTTCGGCATCATGCGGCGGACGGCGTTGGTGATCACGCGGCCGGGATATTTGCCGTCGAGGATCTGGCCTTTGGACAGGCCTTTGATACCGCCGGGGTAACCGGTGTGCCAATAGAAAATGTCGAACTTGGCTTTTTTGCCGGTCAGTTTGACTTTTTCAGCGTTGATGATGATCACGTTGTCGCCGCAATCGATGTTTGCGGTGAACATGGGCTTGTGCTTGCCGCGCAGGCGGAGCGCAACGAGGCTGGCAAGACGGCCGAGTACCAGGCCCTCTGCGTCGATCAGAAGCCACTTCTTCTCGATCTCAGCTGGTTTAGCGACGTAGGTTTTCATTGTTGTTCTTCCAACTTTGGTTTTTCAAAATAGTGGGAGATATATGAGCCATGCGCGCCGCGCGGTCAAGAAAAAAGTGAAAATCAAATAAAATCAATGCTATAATTTGAGGTATAATTATACCAAAACGCTAACTTGCTGAATTTATACCCGAATCCGGCCCAAAAAACCATTAGTAAATCACGGCTTCGTTTCGGCCATGATCCAGTCCAGATAGGCCTGGTTCACATCCGCCAGCGGCAGCGACACGATGCAGGGGGTTGCGAATTTGTGCAACTCCTTCACGCGCGCCTCGACCGCCTGAAAGAGCGTGGCGCGGGTTTTCAGGATAACCACGGTTTCCTGCGCTTCCTCGATCTTGCCCTTCCAATGATAGACCGATTTCATGCCCGGAATAATGTTCGCGCAGGCCGCAAGCCGATCCGTCACGATCGCATCCGCAATCGCCTTCGCCTCAATCTCCGTCGGCACCGTCACATATATAAATATCGCGCTCATGCATAAACCTTTTTTGAAGCAACCTCGTCACAAACAGACGGGGCGGCGGATTGTTCCTTACAATCCGGTCAGGCGATGGTCTTTCGGCCATGTCACCGACCAGCCGAGCTTGATTTCTTTTTTGGACTTGGCGGGCATGTCGAATTTCCAGTGCATCAGTCCTTTGATGTTTTTGGCATCCATGACATAGCCGGCGGTTGTGAAATCCTTGCGGATATCCACTACGACTTTTTCGTTCTTGGATGTCGGGATCATTTCCTTGACGACAAGCTTGACGGGCGACGCATGGAGGTTTTCGATCTCCGTCACATATTGACGCTCGATCACGTTATCTTTGCTGATCATCCCCTCTTCCTTGTTTTCGTCCTTCAGCGTATTGCGCTTGACGGCTACTTGGTCATCAATTCCGAAAGAAAGATCGTATTCTTCATCAGGCCGCAACAGCGGGATGTTGCTTTGTCCGATAAAAGCCCCGTCGCGGAACAGGTTCACCGCACCTGGCAAGATCGGCGCGTCCCCTTTCAGCTTCATCTGTGTGACAAGATAGGCATCCGTCGAAAGCTGCGGCTTCACATGCACCTGCATCTCGCTTTGCGCATCAAAATTGCCGATCATCAGCTTGGTGTCTGAGCCATCGGACAACACATTCGCAGGTCCCGGAATTTTATATTCGCTGACAAAGCCACCGGTTTCGATAATGGCGGGCGTCAAATGTGCGCGGTAGTCTTCCTGCGGACGTATAGGCGTGACCATGGACACGGGTGCCGTTTCTTCGCTTTCCGGCGGCGCTGTCTCACTTTCCAGCGAAAGTCTGCGGGCTTCCGCTTTTTGACGCCATTCGGCGAGAGGATCGGCTGCGCCGATCACCTGCGGCGGAACGGCAAGATCACTTACCAGCTGCGCGTCGATCCAGATTGGCTTCAGGTAAGGCAGGCTGGCCGCCAATTGCGGACGAGCAGTTGACAGCGAAAGCGAAACGCCTTCCCAGTCCTCGCCGGTCTGTTGTTTAACGACACCGTACTGCACCAGTTGCAAAAGATTTTCGCCCGTAGTGTCGAGCCGTGCATCGTAAAGGGGGAACCACGTTGCATTCGTCACCTGATAGCTGAGATCTATATCCAGCTTGGTCGCACGCTCAGTTTCCAGCGGCACCATGACGATATAAGCATTGGTCTTTTTCTTGCCGAATTCCTGCAGTTCGCCCCTAATGCGCGCAACCTCTTCCTCAAGTTCGCGCTGTTTGATGTCAAGCTCCACCGCCGATTTCATTGTGTCGAGAATGCCCGCATGGATATCGTTCGCAGCCGTCATCCATTGCTGCGATTTCAGGTCGTTGCGCTTGATTTCATCGTTCGAGCTTGCCGTCGCCTGCTGGCCGAGACTAAGAAGGAAAGACTTCTTTGCGGCAAGCGCCGCGCGTTCCGCATCGATGAACTTCTGGCGATCCTTCAGCGGTTCATACTGCTTGTATAATTCCAGCTCGTGCGGCGACGCAGCATTCGCCACGAATATTTTCTTGAGCGAGACTGCACCGAAAGTGACTTGCGCCTGCGCATGGCCTTCCGCGCGCAACGAGTCCCTGACAAGGTCAAAAGGCATGTCCGTAAAGGCGATGGCGCTTTTGCCGGCTGGGATCTCGACGGTTGCATGGCGGGTCACCTTTGCCCTGTCGCTGTAAACGGTGACGGCGGTTATTTTGTCTTGCGCGACGATTGCTCCTTCAAGCTGCACCGACATAATTTCTTTGCTGTATTTTCCCGTCTCGATCCCCTTCAGCGCCCTATCCATTATTTTTCGACGCGCATCTTCCTGCTCCTGCTCCATCATCGCTTGCAGTTCTTCGGGCGTCTGCGGTGTCGCGCCATAGCCGCCCGCGACACGCTGGAGAGGGGCGCCAATGCCTGACTTGACAGGCAAGCCCATACCGGGGTTTCCCGCAGAACCAGCGATGGGTTCAAGCGTCACATCTTCTTCCTCATCGTCGGGGGACACAGCGCCAGCAGCAGGGCCTTTATTTGCATTCAACTTATTCCGGAACGCTTCGAATTCATCGAGGCCTTTATCCTGCGCCTGTACCGCCGTATGCGACAGCAGCAAGGAGGTGGAAAGAATGGCGGCGAGGAGGAGGTGGCGCATGAAAAACTCCTAAGTCATAAAAACTCACAGCACCCAGTATATTGGCCGCGGGGTTAAGGAATTGTTATTTTATGACTTATGGAACGCGCACGCGGCGCAGCGTGAGGAAAAACGCGGCGAACAGCACGACGGGCCCGATATTGACGGGCACCGGCGAGCGGGAAATAAGCGT